>NZ_JBGBPT010000032.1:0-69536 GCF_041106355.1 Streptomyces sp. BF23-19
ACGCTGGCACTTCTTCCGCAACTTCCTGTCCAACGTCGAGATGACACTCGCCAAGACCGACCTACGGATCGCCCGCCACTACGTCGACACCCTCGTACCCGACCACCTCAAGCACGTCTTCGCCCGCATCGAGGCCGAACACGAACTCACCGTCCGCGAAGTCCTCCGCATCACCGGTGGCACCGAACTCTTGGCCGATCAGGGGCTGTTGAAACAGACCTTCGCGGTCCGCGACGCCTATCTTGACCCGATCTCCTACCTCCAGGTGGCCCTCCTGAAGCGGCAACGGGACGCGACCGCCGCCGGGGCGGAGCCCGACCGCCTGCTGTCCCGGGCCCTGCTCCTCACCGTCAACGGGGTCGCCGCCGGGCTGCGCAACACCGGCTGACGCACCCGCACCGCCACGCCCGAAGCCACCGGCACGCCCCGCACCCGTTGCCCCCGTTTTGCCCCCGAGGAGTCCGCCATGACAGACGTCCACCGCACCCCCGGCCTCTCGCGCCGGGGGGTGCTGCGCACCGCGCTCGCCACCGCGGCGGCGGTGTCCGCCCCCTTGGCCGGCGTCACGTCGGGCGTCGCACACGCCGCGGACGACCCCGCCACCTCGGTCCACGGTTCACGGCACATCGGCGCGCTGAGCGACCAGTCGGCCGTGCGCACGCTCACCCTGGGCGACACCCGGCTCACCTACGTCGTCGACGCGGCGATGGAACTGGACCCCGCCGGATTCCTGCCCGCCGTCCCCGCCTCCTACTGGCGCGACCACCCCGAGGCGTTGACCCGCTCCGGGCGCATCGCCGCCTCGGCCGGCGGTGTGCTCGTCGAGCGGGGCGGCCGGAGGCTGCTGATCGACGTGGGCCTGGGCGGCAACATCCTGCCCGCGTCGCTCGGTACCTCCCGGGGCGGGGCGCTGCTGAGCACCCTCCGGGCGCTGCGGGTCCCACCGGCGTCCGTCGACACGGTGGCCTTCACCCACCTGCACACCGACCACACGGGCCTCGGCTTCGTCCGGGACCGCGACCAAGTGCTGCGCAAGGCGTTCCCCCACGCCGACTACCTGGTGGCGGGCGCAGAGTGGGCCCCGTTCTGGCGGGGTGACGTCCATGTGGGGGCGCCGTCCTGGGACGGGTTCATGGTGCCGATGTCCCGCGAGTCGCGGCACTTCGTCGACGGCGCCGAGGTGTGGCCCGGCGTCACCGCGCTGATCACCCCCGGCCACAGCCCCGGCCACACCACGTACGTGGTCCGGGCTTGCGGCGGGCGGCGGATCCTGGTGTTCGGCGACGCCTTCCACACTCCGGCCCAGCTGGCCCACCCCGAGTGGCCTTCCGGCCCCGACACGGACGTCGCCGGCGTGCTGAAAGCCCGTACGAAGCTCCTGTCCCAGTTGCTCGCCCCCCGCACGTACGGCTTCGGCTTCCACTTCGGGGACCAGGCCTTCGGCCGTGCCGTACGGGACCGTGCCGGAGCCGTCCAGTGGCACCCGGTACCGGCCCGCAAGCTCCTACCCACCCCGATCCGCCTCCCCTGACCACGGCCGCACGGCGCGGGGTCGGACCTTGCCGCGGGTGGCGCGGCACACAGCACGTCGTCAGGTGAGCACCGGTCCCGTCCCTGCGACGAGGTCAGCTCCGCGCGCCACCAGTGGTGGCCGGGGCGTCGGAAGCGAGAGTGATCCGCTCCCTGACCAGCTGGATGAACTGTCGTGCGAAGGAGTTCCGGTAGAAATCCCGCACGGTGATCTTCGGTGCACCGAGCTCCTTGACCTCGGCCAGTACGCGGACGACCAGGAGCGAGTTGCCGCCCAGCGCGAAGAAGTTGTCCTCCGGGCCCACCTGCGTACGCAGGTGCCGGCTCCAGATGTCCAGCATGTCGCGCTCCAGCCGGTCGGCGGACCCGGTCTCGACGGGATCCGGGGACTCCGTCGCGGCCGGCCGAGCGGCAGTCGGTGCGGGGAGCTGTGCGACATCGACCTTCCCGTTGATCGTCAAAGGGATGGCATCGAGTTCTGTGACCGTTGCCGGGACCATGTAGTCGGGCAGAAGCTGCCTGGCATGCTCCGCGACCATGGCCACTGTCGTGCCCCTCTTGAGCACTACGTAGGCATCCAGCCGGTCGGCTGCTCGATCGCCACTCTCGTCGTGGTGGACGACGACGGTCGCCCCGGAGACCGACGGTGCTCCGAGCAGGACGTTGCGGATCTCGTCCGGCTCGATCCGGTACCCGCGGATCTTCACCTGGCTGTCGATCCTGCCCAGGTGTTCCAGGGACCCGTCGGGCCTCATGCGGCCCTTGTCGCCACTGCGGTAGATCCGCTCACCGGTGACCGGGTCGATGACGAAACGTCGCGCCGTGAGCTCCGGCTGCCCCTGGTAGTGACGGGCGACGCCGGCCCCGCCGACCCAGATCTCGCCCGCCGCTCCCACCGGCAGAACCTCTCCTCGCGGTCCACGTACGGACACCGACCAGCCGGGGAGCGCCGGGCCCACCGACCGACTCCCTTGCAGAGCCGCCTGAGGCGTCACGGTCTGCGCCGTGACGTGCACGGTGGTCTCCGTGATCCCGAACATGTTGACCAGACGACACTCCGCCTGCGGGTGGCGGGCGAACCAGGGCAGCAGCTCACGGGCGTCCAGCGGCTCACCGCCGAAGATCACCAGGCGCACCGCGAGCTCGGCGGGCGATTCCCGGTCCTGCGCGACGAGAGGCAGGAAGGCGGAGGGCGTCTGGTTGAGCACGGTGACGCGTCGTTCGGCGAGCAGTGCGTGGAACTCCCCCGTGTCCCTCGTGATCCAGAAGGGCACCACCACGAGTTGCCCGCCGGTCAGCAGACAGCCCCAGATCTCCCAGACGGAGAAGTCGAACGCGCTGGAGTGGAACATCGTCCAGACGTCGTCCGCGCCGAGCCCGAAGTCCTCGGCCGTGCCCTCGACCAGGGCCAGCACGTTGCGGTGCGGGACGACGACGCCCTTGGGCCGCCCCGTCGAGCCGGACGTGTAGATGATGTAGGCGGGGTCGTTCTCGTCGCAGGGTGTGGTCCGGCCGCGGGAGACGCTCCGCTCGCCGAGCCGAAGCAGCTCCTCGGGGGCCACGCACCGAACGCCCTCGACGACCGGGAACACGTCGGCTGCGGCGACAACGACGCGCACCCCGGCGCTGCCGACCGTGTAACGCAGGCGCTCGTGCGGGTAGGTGACGTCCATGGGTACGTAGGCGCAGCCGGACTTGAGTATCGCGAGCAAGGTGACGACGAGCGTCGCGTCGCGCTCCAGGCACACGCCGACCATGCTCCCCGGCACCGCCCCCGAGGAGCGCAGCCCCTCGGCCATGAGTTCGGCCTGCTCATCGAGCTGGCGATAGGTCAGAGTGCGGGTGCCGTCCGTGACGCAGACCGCGTCCGGATGGCGGCGTACCAGATCCTCGAAGCGCCCGTGGACCGTCGAACCGGCCGCGGAGGTCACGGCGATCGGAGGAGTCGCTCCCCGCCGCACGATGTCCGCGGCGCGTTCGGCCGGCATCAGGGGGGTGGCCGACAGCGGCAGCTCTTCGCCGGACTCGCCCAGATCCGCCAACCACTGTGCGACATAGGCCACTTGCTCGACGAAGGCGTGCGCGATCCGCGGATCGATCGCACCCTCGTCGTACCAGCAGGTGCCGCTCCAGGACCGGTCCGGGCGCTGCTCGGCCTGGAGCGTGAGGGGGAAGACGGGCGCGAGGCAGGGGTAGTACTGCCGCGCGTCGTCCCACTCGCCGAAGACCATGCCCACAGGAATCGCGAGGCCACCCCCGAGTTCCGTCGCCGGTTCACCGGCCGGCTCCGGTGTCTCGGGCCCACCGGCGAGGAATGCGGCGACGGACATGGTCTCGTCGTACTTGAGGACATATTTGGACAATGCGTCCGGTCCTGCCGCGTCGGGATCGAGCAGGGCGATCCGCGGTGTCTCCTCGGCGTCGTACCGGGCCAGGACGATGGCGATCGCGGAAATCAACAGCTTCCGGTCCACCGGGTTCTCGCGGACCGTCGTGGAGAAACGGGCCGAGCCGACGAGACCGCGGCGCGCGAGGTCACCGAGGCCCCACTCCGGCCCCGCGAGCGGGGCGGCCCCCGCGCCGCTCGTTTCACGCGCGGTGCCATGCCGACCTGCTCGGGGCAGGGAACCGCCGGTGAGGAACCCGGCCAAGTCGCCCAGTGCCGCCCGGGGCAGGGCGTCACGGGCGGCGACCAGCACCAGATCGGCGACGTCGTCCGTATGCCGCACGAGCGTGATGCGCAGCCGCGGACCGGAGGTGGCGCGCAGCGGCCGGCGGGCTTCCTGTTCCGCGTACTGCTGCGCCTCCGGCGCCGTCGAGCGCTCCCGGGTGCGCCGTTCCCACAGCACGCCTTCGGCGAGTTCGCCGACCTGTTCCAATCGTCGCCGAAGCTCGCTGCTGCTGGGTGGCTGCGGGCACCTGATCGTCAAGCTGTGGCACACGGCGGCCTGCTCGTGGCACTGCAGCGGCACGGACCAGTGGGCTGTCGCCATCGGAGAACTCCTGTCGGTGCGCCAAGAAGGGTGCGGGGAACACGGTCGGGCGACGCGGGTCAGCGCGCGGTGAAGCCCCCGTCGACCGTCAGTACGCTGCCGGTCACTTGAAGGGAATCGTCACCGGCGAGCCAGAGGGCGGCGCCGGCGATGTCGGAGGGAGCGATGAGCGAGTTCATCGGCTGTGCCTGGACGAAGACCCTCTCGTGGTCTTCCACGGCCACGTCCAGGGAGCGAGCGATCTCGGACAGCATCCGGCCGTCGACCACCGGGTCGTCCGCGACGGAGCCCGGGCAGAGGGCGTTGACCCGGACCTGGTACGGCCCGTAGTCGAGAGCCGCGGCCTTGGTCAGGCCTATCAGCCCGTGCTTGGCGGCGACATACCCCGCGAAGTGCCGGTAGCCGACCAGACCGGCGGTGGACGAGACGTTGATGACGCTGCCCCGCCGCTGAGCGATCATCGTCGGCGCCACGGCTTTGATCATGCGCCACGCGCCGGAGAGGTCGACGTCGATCATCAGACGCCACTCGTCCTCGGTGATCTCGTGGACAGCCTTTCCCGAAGGGGCGGCGATGCCCGCGTTGTTGACGAGGACATCGACACGGCCGAAGCGGTCGAGCGCCTTCTCGACAGCCGGCGTGACACTGCCACGTACGTCGACGGACTCCGCCAGCACCGCCGCGCCGCGCTCCTCGCAGAGCTTGGCGGTGTGCGTGAGCTGACCGCTCGTCGACAGGGGGTAGGGGACCCCACCGATGTCCTCGCCCACGTCGAGCAGAACGAGGTCGGCTCCCTCTTCCGCGAACCGCAGCGCACAGGCGCGTCCCAGGCCACGGCCCGCGCCGGTGATCACCACGGTCCGGCCCTCCAGGGCCGCACCCGCGGTACTTCTCCTGTCGCGCGTCATGTGCGGGCGCCTCGCGCCGCGGCGTCGATGACAGCGAGCAATTCCTGTTGTCTGTCGGTCAGATACATGTGTCCGCCCGCGAGTTCCTTCAGCTCGAACGGACCGGTCGTCGCCGTCTCCCAGGTCGCGCACTGCGCCCGGCTCACCAGGGCGTCGTCCGTCCCCCGCAGGGCGGTGACAGGCAGCGTCAACGGCTCGTCCGAAACGGGTCGGTAGTCCTCGTGCAGGGCTACGTCCGCCCGTAGCAACGGAAGCAGCACCTCCCGCAGCTCGGGGTCGTCGAGTGCCTCATGCCGGTACCCGGCGAGCTCCGCGACCCGCTCCACGAAGGTGTCGTCGTCGAGTTCGGCGGTCCGCCCGGTACGACCGCTCCGGGGACCGGGGGACCCGCTCACGAAGAGGTGCTCCAGCGCGGTGAAGCCCTGCGTCTGGAGTTCACGAGCCGTCTCGTAGGCGAGAACGGCGCCGAGACTGTGCCCGAAGAGCACCACTCGCTGCGCCCCGCCGACCAGGCGGAGCGCGGCGCCGGCAAGGTCCTTGGCCGCCTCCGCGGCGTCCTTGTACGGGTCCTCCAGGAAACGTTCCTCCCGGCCGGGCATCTGCAACGGGACGATCCGAATACCCTGATCAGCGCCGTTCGGCCAGCCCCGGTAAAAGCCGGCACCGCTCCCGGCGAAAGGTACGCACAACAATGACAGGGTCATTTATCATCCTCATACTTGGAATGCCATTCGCCCAACAGCGCCTTCAACATCATAGACACCGGTCAAACACGTCCAGCCACATGAGGAATCCTGGTTTTGCCGGTGAAAACCTTGTCCCGCCGGCGGGACAAGCGCACCTCGCACCGGACGCCAGGTCCGTTCTTGAGGATATTTCGCGGCGAATCCATTCGAGGACGCCGAAGGCATTTACCTGGGCCGGCCAACGGCGAGTGACACATTCGCCGTGGCTCGCTTTCAGCACGGTACCGGCGGCCACCGCACGTCGGGAAGGCACCCAGGAGGTCTCCCGACGTACGACGGCACCCTCGCCTCAGGACCCGCCGGCAGCCCGCCGCAGTATCTCCATCGCCCAGGCCTCGACCGGCGCACCTTCCTTCCTGGCAGCGGTCCGGAGCTGCGCCAGGATTTCGGCCGGGAGTTCGATGTGCAGCAGGCCCGCTTCGGGCGAGGGGTCGGCATCGCGCTGATCCATACCCGAGCCGGATCCGATCGCAGCGGGTTCGACCCGCTTCGAAGGCGAACCGGCCTCGACAGGGACGCCTTTGTCCAGCTCAGCGCGACTTTCGGACTCGGTCACCTCGCCCTGCCGCGCACGGAGGCTGCTACGAACCTCCCCGCGAAGCTTGTTCCTGCTCCAGCCCATCGCTTCCGCTTTCCTCAGCCAGTAGTCCTGTTCCGGCTCATCGAGCGCCACCACTTCGAGGTGATGACTGAAGCTCAGATTCTGCCGCCTGCGGGTCAGCGGGAACTTGCGCGCGACCCACGTGTAGTTACGAAGCGTCTGGTAGCTGAGCGACGTCCGCTTGACGGCTTCGTGGTATCGGTCCTGGAACTCGGATTCACCATAAACAAGCCAGTCGGCGACCCACCAGGTAGAAGAGTCCGCGAAAGAGAGCAGCCCTGTCCCGACTTGCTCCCACATATTGACGCTCTGCCTGGATGTGAACGACAAGCCGGACTTGTGGAACTGCACGCCCATACTCCGCAGCTGTCCCGCAGTGCTTGCTGTTGCAACGTTCCGCGCAGTTGTCTCGTTTGTCCTTTTTGTTAGGATGGCAGTGCTCAACGATCCCCCGTTGGTTGATGCTTTGCATGTACTGGCCAACCGTAACGGTTGGATGTCATCCGGGGCGTAATTCTGCGCGACAAGTGGGTCGTTCGCTACGGCACGCGAGAGGGCTCACGCGGGTCGAGGGATCGTTCACCGATAAAACGTTTTCTTTAAGCAAAATCTCTCCGGCACCAACTCCCCCATTTGCGTCACCATTTCCACGCCGCCCCATGCACCCCATCGGACAATTCGCCACGTTCCCGACCGATCGGTGCGAGAGTGCATCTGCGTCCTGACGATGTCTCGCCAGCGAGACACGTGAGCGGAGCGAATCATTCCAGCCATGGCTGGATATGGACCCCGAGGGGGGCGCCATGTCGAGGTCCACGCCCTTCTCGCGGCGGCGGGCTTTCGACGCGGAGCGCGTGAGACCGTCTGACGCACGCTCGAACGATTGCGTCGATCGAGCCTGAAAATAGGGTGTTACCGAAGGAACGGCCGATCGATAGGGGAGGGCTTCCGTGCCCCGAATGCATCACACACATGGGCTGGATATGCCAGATCTTGAGGGTGACGGTCTCGCGGGCAAGCGTCATTCACGGATGGTTCCCGCCTCATCACCGCAGCGCAGGATGTACTTCTCCTCGGTGATGCGACCGAACAACTCCTCTGACGTCTGGAGGCCGGTTCTCACCGTCGCCGGAGATCTCTCGACAGACAGGCTGGAGCGCGCACTTCAGGTGCTGCGCAGCAGGCACGAGGCATTTCGGACCACATTCCTGGAGCGCGACGGCGACGTCTTCCAATTGGTGCACGACGAGGACGGCGACGCCACGCAGCCGGTCCTGATCGACCTCGTGGAGGCCGAGGGCGACTCGCAGGACGAGCGCCGAGCATGGGCGGACGCCGAGGCCAGGAGGGTCGTCGACCTCCCGTTCGACCTTTCGTCGGGCCCGCTCTGGCGAACGTCGGTGATACGGGTATCGCCGAGCCTCCACCTGGTGGTCTTCGTGCTCCACCACATCATCACGGACGAAATCTCCGGGAAGGTGTTCGCCGAAGAACTGCGTCTCGCCTACGCAGACCCGCATGCGCCCGCCTTGGCGGTGCCGGCCGCGCAGTACGCCGACTTCTGCCTGACGGAGAACGCCTCCGAGGTGGATGAGGCCGCCCTGGATTACTGGCGTGGCCGGCTGGCAGGTATTCAGCCGGCGCCGATGCCCGAGGACGGCGAGGAGAGCCCGGGCGAAATGATCGGATCGAGGTTGCCGATCGCCGTCCCGCAGAATGTGGTGGCAGAATTCGAAGAGTTCTGCCGGGCTCGCTCGGTGACACCCTTCGCCGGAATGCTGTCCGTATACTTCGTTCTGCTGCAGCGCTGGGCGGGAACGAACGACATATCGGTCGGAACGCAGACGCTCGGCCGGCCGACCTCAGAACTCTTCGGAACGATCGGATTCTTCTCCAACACGGTGGCACTGCGCTGCCAGGTGGATTCGTCACTCACCTTCGATCAGCTTCTCGGTCTCGCGAGCGAAACGATTCACGACGCACTGGACTACCAGGACGTCCCGTTCGAGGTGGTGGTGGGCGCACTGGCTCCCGAGCGTGACGCCGACCGCAACCCCCTGTTCGACGCTGCCATCACCTACGGCATGCTCGACCTGAGCGACGTATGGGCACTCGAAGGCCTCCAGGTGACGCTCCAGCCGGAACCTGCGGAATTGTCGGGGCTTCAGTTCGACCTGAGGCTGGACATACAGCAGCTGGCAGGCGAAGTCTCACTCAACGTCGAATTCAACCGCCGGCGGTTCTCCGAGGCAGCCATGCAGCGGTTCGCCAAGGCCTACGGCGACCTGCTGGGCTCACTCAGCCGGCAACCCGATGTCGCACTCGGCAGCATCCCGCTGCTCGACCAGGCCGCACTGACGGAAACGCTGGCGCTCGGCGCGAGCGGTGAACCGGAGGTCGACCGTACTCCCTCGGAGCCCACGTCCGTGTGGGACCTCTTCGAACTGACCGCGGCCACCGTGCCCGAGCGGGAGGCAGTCGTCGCGGACGGCGCGCGGCTCACGTTCGCCGAACTGGCCGGCCGGGCGCGGACGATGGCCACGGGCCTTGAGGCTCGCGGCGTGCGGACCGGCACCGTGGTGGGGATCTGCCTCGACAGGCGCAGCGATCTGATCGTCGCGATGCTCGCCACCTGGTGCGCGGGGGGTGCCTTCCTGCTGCTGGATCCGCGACAGCCCGAGTTCCGCCGCCGACTGCCGCTCAAGGAGGCGGGCATCGCTCTCGTCATCGCGGACGAGGCATTCGCCGAGGTGGAGACCTTCTCGGCAGCCGCCCTCCTGGCGGACGCGGAGAAGGCCTCCGGAGACGATCCGACCGACGGCGGCTTCGCGCGTCGCCCGGCCGCCGCTCCGGCCTACGTGGTCTTCACACCGGGTTCCACGGGACAGCCGAGGGGTGTGGTCATCGATCAGGCGAGCCTTCTCGCCCTTGCCACCACCCAACTGGCGCCGGTGTACGCACGGTTGCCCGAAGGCCGTCAGGTGAATGTCGGTACGCTGAGTTCCCTGACCTCCGGCGTGTTCGTCAATCACTGTCTCGGCATGATCGCCTTCGGGCACCGGCTGCTACTGATCGACGAGGAGGAGCGAACGGACCCGTATCAGCTCCTCGCCCGTGGAGCAGATCCCGAAACGGCGATCGATGTACTCGACTGTGCAAGCGGCCGGCTGGAAATGCTGGTCGACGAAGGCCTCCTGGCGCTCCCGCACCCGCCGAAGATCGTGGTGACCGGTGGCGAGAGCCCGTCCGACCGGCTGTGGCAGCGTCTGCACCACCAATCCGGGCTGCTCGCGTTCCACGTCTACGGCCTCGACGAGTGCACCGTCGAGTCGGCCAGGGCAGAGATTCGCGAACACCCGAAGCCGGTGGCCGGCCGCGCAACCGGCGCGTCACGGATCTACGTCGTCGACGACCAGTTGCAGTTGCTGCCGCCCATGTTCGTCGGTGAGATCTGCATCGGTGGACTCGGCGTGTCCCAGGGGTATGCGGGACAGCCGGCGTACACCAGCGAGCGATTCGTGGCCGACCCCTTCAGTCCTGTCCCCGGACGGCGCATGTACCGCACCGGTGACAAGGGCCGGCTGCTTCCCGACGGGCAGTTGGAACTGTGGGGGCGCTTCGACGACCAGGTCAGGATCCGCCGCCTGCGCGTGGAGCCGGCTGAGGTGGAGGGCGTGCTGCTCGGGCATCCCGCCATCGCCCACGCCGCGGTCGTGGCGACCCAGGCCGGCACCCGCGTGGCCGAACTGGTGGCGTACGTCGTGCCCTGCGACGAAGGCCAGGACGCGCTGACGCCCGCCACCGTCCAGGAGTTCCTGCGCGACAGGCTCCCCTCCTCTCTGTTGCCCGACCGGGTGCAGGTTCTCGCCGCTCTTCCGACCACGCCCGACGGGAAGTTGGACCGCAAGACACTGTCGGGCGGCGCGCCGTCGGGCACCGTGTCGGACACCGTCCGAAGCGTCTCGGTGTCCGACGACCCCCGTGAACGGCAGCTGTGCCAGATCGTGGCCGAGGTGATCGGCATTCCGCAGACGGACGTTGACGACAACTTCTTCCTTCTCGGCGGAGATTCGCTGCTCGCCATGACCGTCATCGGTCGGGTGCGCGCCGTCATGGGCTGTGAGTTGGGGCTGCGGGCGTTCTTCGAAGTGGATTCGCTCGGGGAGCTCGCCGCTCTGCTCAGTGCCGAGGTCAGCGCGTCCCGGCCCGTGCTGGGCAGGAGAACGGACTCATGACACCACTGCGTGCGGAGCGGGCCGGGGATGGTCTGTGCGGTGTTGTCTCGCCGGCGAGACAGGCCCAGCATGGGGAGGGTCCGCGAGGGTATTCGCGTGCCGCGGAGAAGTGGTGTCGGCCGCCGTTCGGATGCCGAGTGTCGGATTGTTTGCACAGGAGAGTCATGGCGAACCCCGTTCGAGGATCAGGGAGATGGCCGATGAATCACGGCAGAGAGGTCGCGGGCAAGTGACGATCGGCAACGACGACGGCCTCCTGGCCGTCCGCGGCTATCTCGACGAGCTGATCCGGGCGCGCGTGACCGACCCGTTCAGCTGCGACGTCCCGTTGGTCTCGCTCGGGTTCGACTCGCTCGCGGCCATCGAGCTGTGGAGCCGGCTGCGGACCGATCTCGGTGTGGACGTCCCGGCCGGCGAGCTACTGGAGCTCACCCTGGATGGTCTGACGGCGCGGGTGCGGGCGGAAGGTGGGTCTGTCGCCACGTTCGCGGCCGGACCGGTTGCCGGCGGACCCGCCGGGGCAGACATCGACGACGCCTCCCCGGAGGCGGCCGCGCAGCTGCTGGCGGCCCTCGACGGCCTGGACGACGCGGGGCTGGAGCGCCTGGTGGCCGGACTCGGACCGGCATCCGAGACAACGCCCGCGGACTGAGATCGGCCTCCCCGACACGGGCCGTCCATCGTTCGTGTCGGCCGACGACTTCTTCGGCTCGTCGGTCTCCCCCGTGGCGATCCTGTCAAGCCTCGGCGTGCTGCCGTTCCTGCTCTTCTTCCTCCCGGCCGGTGTCGTCGACCGCCTCGCCCAGCACAAGCTGATGATGTGGTGCGACATCGGTCGCTTGCTGCTGCCGGCCTCGATCCCGCCGGCCACGCTGCCCGGATCGCACCTCACCTTCGCGCAGCTTCTGAGTAACTCGACCGCCCGAATACACATCCCGTTGTGGAGCCTCGATGAGTTCCTCCTCTGTCTTCCTGAGCGGACCGCAGTACGTGCTGGGGGAGATCGCGTCGCACCATAGCGAGACTCCGGATCTGAAGGCGCGGGCCGGTGAACTAGGTGTGCCGTATGCCCCGGAGCTCTGGGGCTGGGGCCATGTGCACCGGAGCCACAAGTCGCTGGAGGACCTGGCGGTCGAGGCGGGCAAGGCGACTCTCCGCGCCGCCGGCGTCGACCCCTCCTCCGTCGACGCACTGGTGCTGTGCTGCACGAGTTTTCCAGGGGGGCCGGACAGCCACGGCAGTTTCGTGCGGACCATCGCGGAGGGGTTGGGAACGCGTGAGACCGACTTCCTCGGCATCACGCTCGACCGATGCACGAACCTGCTGGCGGGCCTGCGAGTCGCCGAGGCCTTCGTCGCTTCCGGAATGCATCGGCGGGTCCTGGTCGTCACCACCGACCGAGTCACTGTCGAGGCCGAAAGACTGGCCAAGTTCGCCCTGTTCAGCGATGGCGCGGCCGGTGTGCTGGTGTCGGACACCGACGGGGAGTACGAGATCGTCGCGAGTGCCGCGGCGCACGAGCTGAAGGACCTGGACTGGTCGAACCAGATCAGTCCGGACCTCTCCCGCCGCGTGAACACGCAGCTGATGAAACGTGCGTCCATCGGAATCGACGAGGTCGACATCCTCATGCACACCAATATCTTCGAAGCCATCATCGTGATGAAAGAGCTTCAGGCGGGATTTACGGCCGCGCAGTTGTATACGGACAACATCGCACGGGTAGGCCACTGCTTCGCCGCCGACCCGATCATCAACCTGACGGACCTCGCTGCAGCCGGTCGCCTTCGCGACAACGGCCACTACCTGCTGGCCGCCTCGGTTCCTGGAGTACGGTACGGGGTTCTGCTGCGCAAGCAAACGCGCTGACAGCGAATTGGCATCTTCGAAATGGTCGGCGGGCGTTGTCTCGCTGGCGAGACAAGCGTCGGCCGACGCGTGGCAGCGGGCTCATGGCGAATACGGCAGGCGGAGCGCTGATGCCCCGGTCGTACGGTTTCCGACACCGGCCGATCATCGGGTTCCGTGCCTTCTTTCCGAATCCCCGCCACGAGGTGATCAACCGATATCGGCGTGGTGCCGCGAGAGGGCGGCGGATTCTGGTGGGGCCGCGCTTCGGTCGCGTAGTTTCATCGAGCATCGCCTGATCAGAGTGCCGCCGGGCTCAAGGCCGTTCCGACCGATGCTGACCTGCGAATCTGAAAGGGCGACATGACTTACGCGCTGTTCAGTGGTCTCGATGAGGGCATTCTTGCGTTGCCGTTCTACGAGGAGCGGCACCGCACGTCGGCCGTGGAGCTCGCCGACTGGTGCGCCGACCACGCCGGCCTGTGGTCACGTCCTCTGGAGCAGACCCCGGAGAAGGCCGGCAGGGAGATCCTGAGCGCGCTCGGCTCCGCCGGGTGGCTGGGATTCCTCGATCCCGCGAACGGGTCCGCCGCCGGTGACTACCGCTGGATCTGTCTGGCCAGGGAGATCCTCGCGTACGCCGACGATCTGGCGGACTTCGCCTTCTCCATCCAAGCGCTGTCGGCGACCACGATCGTCCAGTACGGAAACGGTGAGCAGCAGCTGGAGTACCTGCCGCGCATGGCGTCGGGCGAGGTGGCGGGATCGTTCGCCATCTCGGAGGAGGAGTCCGGATCCGACATCTCGGCAGTCGGCCTGACTGCCGACCGAGTGTCCGACGGCTATCTGTTGAACGGCCGAAAGGCCTGGATCGCCAATGCCGGCATCGCGGATCTGCACTGCGTGATCGCGCGAACGGGTGGAGGACCCGGTGCGCTGGGGCTCACGGCGTTTCTGGTGCCGGCGCGAACGCCTGGAGTCCGGGTGCTGGAGGAGGTGCGGTTGGTTGCTCCGCGCTCGTTCGGACACCTGGCCTTCGAAGACTGCCTGGTCCCCGGATCGAGCGTACTCGGGCGCCCCGGACAGGGGTTCGTGGTCGCGACGGACCTGCTGGAGCGATTCCGGATGACGGTGGGGGCGGCCGCGGTGGGGTTTGCGCGGCGCGCTGCCGACTCGGCCGTCCAGCGGGCCCGTGAGCGGCCGATCTACGGCGGGAAGCTGATGGACCTTCAGCTGGTGAAGAGTGCGCTTGCCGACATGGAGATAAAGCTGAACTACTCGGCGATGTTGGTCGCGCGGGCCGCGTGGGAGCTCGACCACGGGAACCCCGGCTACGCGAAGCACTCGAGCATCGCCAAGTTGGCCGCCACCGAGGCCGCACAGGAGATCGTCGACGCTGCCGTCCAGATCCACGGGGCAGCCGGCCTGGTTGCCGACAGCGTCCCCGAGCGCTTGTACCGGCAGGTCAGGTCCCTGCGCATCTACGAGGGAGCGTCCGAGGTCCAGAAGATGATCATCGCGGACGCGCTGGGACGACGGCCGCACGCGGGCCGATCCCGAGCGGCATCCGGACGCAGTGCACATCGAGTGGAGCGCTGACTTGTCCTCCCCCGCCGCAGCGATGACACGGGCAGATCCGCACCCATACATCCTGGCTCACCCTGGCTGCCGGGTACGGAAAGACATTTGATGCATACACGGGGAGAGCCATGAGTGACCAACAGCACTACGAATGTGTCGGCGTCGGCGTCGGCCCTGCGAACCTGAGTCTTGCATCTTTGTTGCACGGTTGTCCGGGGCTACCGAATCTCTTCCTTGAGAAGCGTGAGGAGTTCAGTTGGCACGATGGACAGCAGATCCCCGATGCGACCCTCCAGGTGTCCGTCTTCAAGGATCTGGTGAGCCTGTCGGACCCGACCAGTCCTTTTTCGTTCCTGTCCTACCTGAAGGACAAAGGGCGGATCTACCACTTCATCAATGCTCAGTTCAGCGCGGTGCCGCGCAAGGAGTTCCGCAACTACCTGGAATGGGCGAGCCGGCGCAACCAGAACGTGGTGTTCGGCGAGGAGGTCGTGTCCGTCGACTTCGACGGCGTATTCGTTGTGCGTACCAACCGGCGCACTGTCACGGCGAACAACGTGTCGATCGGCATCGGCAGCCGTGCCTGGGTGCCGGCGGCGGCCCGTGACCACCTCGGCCCCACCCAGTTCCACGTCAGCGATTTCGTGCCTCTCAGCCGCGACTTGGCGGGGAAGAGGGTCTGCGTGGTCGGCGGCGGCCAGTCGGGCGCCGAGGCGTTCCTCGACCTCATCTCGCGGCCGTCCCCCGAGAGGCCGCGCCGGGTCTCGTGGGTGTCGCGCCGCCGCAACTTCTACCCCATCGACGACTCGCCCTTCACCAACGACTTCTACATGCCCGGCTACTCGGACTACTTCGCCCGGCTGGACCAGGGGACGCGCGAATCGTTCAACCGGGAGCACGTCCTCACCAGTGACGGCATCTCCGAGAGCACGCTCCGCGAGATCTACCAGCGTATCTACGCCGAGCGGTTCATCCACGGCAACACCGACCTGGTCTCGCTGTACCCGAACCGGAACGTGATCGAGGTCGCCGCCTCCGACAACGCGTGGTCGTTGAAGCTGTCCAACAGCAACCATCCGGCGGTCCTCGGGCAGGTCGATGCCGACGTGGTGGTCTGGGCGACCGGATTCCGCACCGCCGCGCCCGACTTCCTCGCGCCGATCGCGGACCGATTCGAGCGCGAGGGCGACGAGTACCGCATCGACGGTGATTTCGCCGTGAGATGGGACGGTCCTTCGAACCGAAGCGTCTTCCTCCAGAACGCGGCACTGCGACAGCGCGGACTGGCGGACAAGAACCTCAGCCTGCTCGCCTGGCGGAGCCAGCGGATCATCGACCGCCTTCGATGCGTGCGCAGCGACGATCCGGCACCTTCGTTCATCGAATGGTCGGCGAAGCTCAGCCCGGACGAGAGCGTGGGGTGAGCCATGACGCATGTCGACTTCGCCGTCGTGGGCGGCGGAATCATCGGGTGCACGATCGCACGGGAGCTGGTGCTTCAGGCTCCGAACGCCTCCGTGCTGGTGCTCGACCAGGACGCCGTCGGATCCGGAGCCAGCCGCCGCTCGGCCGGTCTGCACTTCCCCCGTGGCGCGACGGAGCGTGTCCGTCGCATGTCCGGCTACAGCCAGGCCTGGTACCGGGCTCTGCTGGACGCTGATCCGACTCTGCCGATCCACCCGGTTCCCATGCTGGTGGTGTCCGACCGCGCGAGCGCGGGCCAGGTGGAGGCGGCCTATCTCGACGAGGCCTGGATGTCCCGCGTGGACGCGTTGCCGGACTGGCTGCCGCCGCTGTCGGACGGGACGGCGGCCTGGAAGGGCGAGGGCTGCCAGTACGCCGACGTCGGCGCACTGGCCCGCGCACTGGCCCGGTCGCTGCGGCCGGGGACGAGTTTCCGGGACGGGGTCTGCGTCACCGCCCTGGACCGGGCCGGGAACGGATACGAACTCGCGCTCGGCACCGGAGAACGCGTCACGGCCGACGCGGTCGTGCTCGCACCCGGCCCGTGGCTGACCGCACCGGCCTGGCGGGAACGGCTCGCGCCCCTGGGCGCCAGAGTGAAGAAGGTCGTGGCACTGCACATCGAACAGCCGCCCGCGGCCGAGGACGGAGTCGTCGTCTTCCATGACGAGGACGCGTTCCTGCTCCCACTCCACGAGCAGCGGCGCTGGCTCTTCAGCTACACCAGCCAGGTCTGGGACGTCGACCCCGACCGGCTCACCGGCAGCGTCTGCGCGTCGGACCTCGCCGAGGCCCGCGAGGTGCTGCTCCGCCGCGCCCCCCGCCTGGCCGACTCCGCCCGCAGCGGACGGGTGTTCTGCGATGCGTACAGCGCGGATCGGGAGCCTCTGGTACGCGCACTGGACGAGGAGGGCCGACTGGTGTTCGCGGGTGCTGCCAACGGCTCCGGCTACCGGCTCGCACCCGCCATCGCCGCAGAAGCAGCACACCTGCTCCGTACGGCCCTTCAGAACGTTTCCGAGCAAGGGAGCCACCCATGAATGTGAGCGTCTTCGCCACCGAGGACCTGCACCAGGCATTCGGCATCGAGATGAGCTCCGTGGAGTCGATGAGTGCCGGAGCCGGCTGGGGCCGGGTCGCTCCCGGCGTCACCTCCGATCCGCACCAGCACGACGAGATCGAGATGTTCGTCGTCGTCGCCGGAACCGGATGGGTGGCCTTCGACGGCCGGCGCATCCGGGTGGAGCCGGGAACGGTGTGCCAGTTCGAGCCCTTCGAGACGCACGTCATCGAGAACGACGGCGACGTCGACCTGGTCTTCTTCGACCTGTACTGGCGCGACCCGGCGCTCGCCGCCCGGACCGCGGCCACGGGTGCCGCGCGCCGCCGATTCCCCGAGCGGCCGGTCTTCGTCTTCTCGACCCCGCCCACTCCCAACGGCGACCTCCACCTCGGCCATCTGTCCGGCCCCTACCTGGGAGCGGACGCCTACGTCCGGTTCCAGCGCATGCAGGGCACCGAGGCATGGCACCTGACGGGGAGCGACGACTTCCAGAGCTACGTCGTCGAGTGCGCCCGCCGCGAGGAGCGCGAACCGGCGAGCACCGCCGGGCACTACAGCGCCGAGATAGCCGCGACGCTCCGTCTGATGGACATCGAGGTCGACCAGTTCACCGCGACCAACGAGGATCCCGGCTACCGGGACGGTCTGCGCGGGTACTTCTCGAAGCTGGTCGACTCCGGTGCGGTCGCCGTCCGGCAGACGGACGCCCTGGTGGACGCGGAAACGGGCGCCTACCTCTACGAGGTCGACGTCTCGGGCGGTTGTCCCGGATGCGGCGGCGGCACCAGCGGCAACATCTGCGAGGAATGCGGCGAGCCGAACGTCTGCGTCGACCTGGTCGACCCGCGGAGCAGCCGGTCACAGGCGCCGTCGAAGCAACAGCCGGTCTCCCGCTTCGTCCTGCCGCTCCACGAGTTCGGCAAGGAGGTCGCCGATCACCACCGCCTCGGCCGGGTCCCGGCCCGACTCCGCGAGCTGGCGGACCGGGTGTTCGCGCGTACCAGCCTCGACATTCCCGTGACGCACCCTTCGGCCTGGGGCGTGGCACCCGCGGAGACGACCGTGGACGGGCAGGTGATCTGGGTCTGGCCCGAGATGTCCTACGGCTTCCTCCACGGCATCGAAGCCCTCGGCGGGCGTCTGGGCCGTGACTGGCGAGCCGTCGCTCCCGAGCAGGACTGGAAGTTCGTCCACTTCTTCGGCTACGACAACAGCTTCTACCATGCGGTGCTCTACCCGGCGCTCTACCGGTCGGCGTACCCGGCGTGGAATCCCGACATCGACTACCACGTCAACGAGTTCTACCTGCTGGAGGGCGGCAAGTTCTCCACCAGCCGACGCCATGCCGTCTGGGGCAAGCAGATCCTGCGCCCGGAGACCGTGGACGCGGTGCGCTACTACCTCTCGCTCACACGTCCGGAGCAGCAACGGACGAACTTCGAGCTCGCGGCGTACACGGAGACCGTCCAGAGGGTCCTGGTGGACGGCTGGCAGAGCTGGCTGAACGACCTGGGCGCACGGATCGCCGGGCAGCACGGCGGGCTCGCCCCCGACGCCGGCGTCTGGACTCCCGAGCACACGGCGTTCCTCAACCGCCTGGGAATACGGCTCGCCGCTGTCGCCGACAGCCTCGGACAGGACGGATTCTCGCTGAACCGTGCGGCCGCCGAGCTGGACGGGATCGTCGTGGACGCTCGGCGGTTCGCCGAGGCAGAGGCACGGACCGCGCTGATCGCCGGCTGGAACGACGAGGCCCGAACGGCCGTCGCGCTGGAACTGGCCGCGGCACAGCTGCTGGCGCGCGCGGCCGCGCCGGTCATGCCGCGATTCGCCGCCCGACTCGCCGAGGCGCTCGGGACGGCCGACCTCTCGTCCTGGCCCTCCCAGGTCGAGCTGGTCGCGCCCGGGACCCGGATCAACCTTGAGGACCAGTCCTACTTCGCGGCGCTGCCGTCGGACTGGCCGCTCGCCGCGGAGACCACGGGATGACGGACTCCGTGATCAACCGCGTGGTGGCGGGGCCTCCGGCTCCCGGCCACCGGATCTCGTTCCTCCGGCTCGGCAGCCGCAGGACGCTGGACCTGACCGAACTGTACGAACAGTCGGGCCGTGTCGCCGCCTACCTTCGGAGCCTCGGCGTCGAGTCAGGGGACCGCATCGGGATCCTGGCGGCCAACAGCCTGGAATGGGTCCTGCTGGACCTTGCCGCGCTGCGGCTCAAGGCCGTGGTCGCGGGTTTCGAACCGGGCAAGTTCGCCGACGCCGGAGAGCTGGTGGCGCGCTACGGGCTCAAAGCTCTGTTCACCGACCAGGACGTGCCGGCGGGCGCGCCGGCGGCGGTCCGAGCCTTCGCCGACGTCGCCGAGGCCGCGGGACGGACATGGACGGAACTGCCCGAGCCCGTCGTGTACGAGCCCGAGGAGGTCACGACGATCAAGTTCACCTCCGGCAGCACCGGCGCGCCGAAGGGGCTCGGGGCCACCGTCGGCAGCATCGACGCGTCGATGCGGGCCGTGCAGGAGATCTTCGAGCACCGCGGCGGTGACAACCTCTTCGTCTTCCTTCCGCTGTCGCTGCTGCAGCAGCGGTACTGGGTCTACTCCGCCCTCTGCTTCGGCCACGACGCGACCGTCACCACGTACGAGGCGGCCTTCGCCGCGCTCGCGACGGCCCGGCCGACCGTGGTGATGGGTGTGCCGGCGTTCTTCGAGGTCGCCAGGCAGCAGATCGGCCAGGACGCCGCGCGCGCCGACGGCGTCACGCCGGACGCGGCGCGCCGCGCGGCCGCGCGGCGGCTGTTCGGCGATCGGATCCGCTACCTGTGGACGGGATCGGCACCGGCGGACCGGGAGGTGTTGCGCTACCTCACCGACGCGGGCCTTCCCATCTATGAGGGCTACGGGCTGAACGAGACGTGCATCGTCAGCAAGAACCACCCCGGTGCCCACAAGGAGGGCAGCGCGGGGCGGGTGCTGCCGGGGAAGCAGGTGCTGTTCGACGAGGACGGCGTGATCCTGGTCCGCAGCGAGCATCCGGTGAACCGGCGCTACGAGTTCGCCGAGCCCGGCGACTCCGAGCGGATGTTCGTCGCGGACGGGGTGGTGCGCACCGGCGACCTCGGCTACGTGGACGAGGACGGCTTCCTGTTCATCCAGGGGCGCGCCGACGACGTCATCGTGCTCGGGAACGGCAAGAAGGTGATCGTCCGGCCGATCGAGGAGCACATGCGGACGAGTCCGGCGATCGAGGAGTGCGTGGTGTTCTGCCCCGCGCAGACGTCCCTGGTCGCGGTGGTCTCGCCGTCCTCCGACTCCCCCGACCTCGAGGCGATCGCCGACCAGCTGGCCCGCACCAACGCCTCGTTCGGCCGTGACGAACAGATCCGCAAGGTCGTGGTCGCGAGTCCCCGGCCCAGCATCGCCAACGGAATGCTCACTTCGCAGTTCAAGCCGAGACGCCAGGCCATCTTCGCCGCCTTCCAGGCGGAGATCACGAACAACCAGGACGGTATCCATGCCCAGTGACATCGAGACCATCGCGCGGGAGAACCTTGCTGCCGCGCTCCAGCCGGCCGCGGATCCGCACGGGATCGACCCGGACGTCGCGTTGTCCGACCACGGACTGACCTCGCTGCAGAAGGTCCTGTTCCTGACCCGGCTCTGCGAGGACCTCTCGGTCGACCTCGCGCATCTGACCGAGCGCGACGTCGCCGAGATGCGCACCCTCCACGACGTCGTCGACACCCTGTCGCGCTACGCGGGAAAGGCTGCTTGAGGTGAGTTGGGCGGAGCTGGCCGCGGCCACGCTGGAGAACGACCACGTGACGCTGCGTCCGATCGGTCCCGAGGACCGCGAGTCGATCCACGACATCGCGATGGACCCGGTGATCTGGCGCTACTTCGTGAGCCTCGTCGAGACCGAGGCGGACTTCGACGCCTTCTTCGAGGGCATGGTCGCCGACCACGCGGCGGGCAGGCGCGTGGTCTTCCACATTACCGACAAGACGACGGGGCGCTGCGCGGGGAGCATGAGCTTCGGCAACCTCTCGGAGGCGGACTCGCGCCTGGAGATCGGCTGGTCCTGGCTGGGCGTCGACTTCCAGGGCCGCGGCATCAACCGGTGGGCCAAGTACCTCCTGCTCGAGCACGCCTTCGAGACCCTGGGCGCCGAGCGCGTGGAGTTCAAGACGGACCGGCTCAACGTGCAGGCCAGAGCGGGCCTGCGCAACATCGGCGCCCTGGAGGAGGGCGTCTTCCGCAGCTTCAACCCGATGCCGGGCGGCAGGCGCCGGGACGCGGTCTACTACAGCGTGGTGCGCGGCGAGTGGCCCTGGCTCAAGGGCGAGCTGGCCGCTCACCCGAAGGTGACCCGTCAGGACATGGCGGTGTGACCGGCGGAGCGGACATCACCCATCTGCGTCTGCGTGGCGATCCGTACGAGGTCGGCCGACAGCACGGCGCCGCGCTCGCAGGTCCGTTGCGCGGCTTCGTCGACGACTCGCTCTGCCGTCTCGACCTGCTTCTGGACGAACAGGTCACGATGTCCGGGCTCGAACCGGTGCTGTCCGCGTTCGACAAGGTGATCACGGCGGAGCTGCCACGGCTCGCGGACGAGATCACCGGACTCGCCGACGGGATCGGAATCCACCGCGACCAGGCGCTGCTGCTGCAACTGCGCCGGGAGATCCTGGGCTACCGGAAGATCCCGGCGCGAGGCGACTGCACCACCTACGCGCGGGCCGGTTCCCATCCGGTACTGGCCCAGACGGTGGACCTCAACGGCGACCTGGACGATCAGATCAGCGTCCTCGACGTCCGGCTCACAGGTTCCCCGCGCGGGGTCCTGGTGCTCAGCTTCGCGGGCCTCCTCGGCTATCTGGGCGTCAACAGCGACGGTCTGGCCGTGGGCCTCAACCTGGTCCTCGGCGGCGACTGGAAACCCGGAGTCCCGCCGTACCTGGCCATTCGCCACGTGTTGGACTCCGCCGCCACCGTCGATGAGGCGGTCGAGTGTCTCCGCGGGCTCCCGTTGGCCAGTTCACGGTCGTTCATGCTCTGCGACGCGGACAAAGCGGTCTGGGTGGAGGCTCTGGACGGCGGGTTCCGGTGCTTCGAAGCCCAACAGGCCGAGCACACCAACCACTTCCTCCACCCCGAGTTCGAACCCTTCGACGAGATCAACGTCTTCGCGCGGAACTCCTCACGCCGAAGGTTGGAGGCGTGCCGCGCCGGTCTCGCCGGGATGGCACCGGCCGCTGGGGTGGAGGAGCATTTCGCTCTGCTCTCGGTCCCTCCGATCCGAGTTGTCGCAACCGGTGACATCCGGTACGAGCGCACCGTCGCCGCAGCCGTCGCTCTGCCGAGGAGCGGCCGGTTGTACATCAGGCCGGGTGATCCCGCCGTATCTGCCACCAGGGAGTTCACCTTTGCGGACCCGGACTGCCGCCCTGACGGCTCTCCGCGCGCGGGCGGTCCTTCTTGATCTTTTCGAACTCCGACGGGCGGGACATGAACGTGCTCGATGACGAGAACGGGCGATTCGTCGTCCTTGTGAACCACGAGGATCAGCTCACGACAGTCCTCGAGGGACACGCGTCAGAAGCTTTTCCGGAAGGGAACCTGTCATGAAAGCAGGTACTGCCATCAGCGTCGCCGGCATCGATGCCGGGATCGACGTCGACGATCTCTCCAGCCTGCTGATGATCAGGCACTTCGAGCAGGCCGTCCTGGAGCTGTTCGCGCGCGGGCTGCTCAACGGCACCACGCACACCTGCCTCGGCCAGGAGTACGTGCCGGTGGCCCTGGGGCCGCTGCTGGCCCCGGGCGACTTCGTGTTCAGCAACCACCGCGGCCACGGACACTACCTGGCCCGCTTCGACGACCCCGAGGGCCTGCTGGCCGAGATGACCGGCCGCGAGGGCGCCATCTGTTCGGGCGTCGGCGGCAGCCAGCACATCTTCCGCGACACCTACCTGTCCACCGGGGTGCAGGGCGAGAGCCTGCCGGTGGCCGTGGGCACGGCCTTGTGGTTCCAGCGGACCGGCCGGCCCGAGATCGCCGTGGCCTACATCGGCGACGGCACCTGGGGCGAGGGCGCCGTCTACGAGGCGTTGAACCTGGCCGCGCTGTGGCGGCTGCCGCTGCTGGTGGTCGTGGAGAACAACGGCATCGCACAGACCACGCCGACCGCGCGCGCCATGGCCGGCGACATCGCCGGGCGGGCCGCGGCGTTCGGAATCGCCCATGTGTCCGTGACCGGCAGCGACGTCGCCGCGATCCGCGCGCGCCTGGCACCGGTGGTCGACCGGACGCGCGCCGGCGGCGGGCCGGTCGTCGTGGAGTTCGCGACCCACCGCCTCGGCCCGCACAGCAAGGGCGACGACACGCGCTCCGCCGCCGAGGTCGCCGCCGAGCGAGAACACGACTGGCACGACGCCTATCGGCGCCGGGACCCCGACCTGTTCGCCAAGGTCGAGGACGAGCAGCGGAAGCGGATCGCCGATGCCGTGGAGCGGGTCCTGGCCCGTCCGGCCTCGGCGTGGGAGAGGAACTGAGCCGTGGAACGTGTCGCTGAGAACCTGAACCGGGCGCTGCACGCGGCCTTCGCCGCCGACCCCGACCTGTTCCTGTTGGGAGAGGACGTCGCCGATCCGTACGGCGGCGCCTTCAAGATCACCAAAGGGCTGTCCTCGGGCTACCCCGACCGCGTCCTGAGCACACCGATCAGCGAGCAGTCGCTGGTGGGCGTGGCCAACGGGCTGGCGCTGTCCGGCGGGCGCGCCATCGTCGAGATCATGTTCGGCGACTTCGCCACCTTGGCCTTCGACCAGATCGTCAACTTCGCGGCCAAATCGGTCGCGATGTACGGCCGCCGCGTCGAGGTCCCGGTGATCGTGCGCTGTCCCACCGGTGGGCGGCGCGGGTACGGCCCGACCCACAGCCAGAGCCTGCAGAAGCACTTCATCGGCGTGCCCCACCTGTCGGTGCACGAGATCTCGCCGTTCCACGACAACACGGCACTGCTGGCCGGCCTGCTCGCCGACGGCGAGCCGGCTGTCCTGTTCGAGGACAAGGTGCTCTACACGCAGCCGATGCACGAGCCGGGGACGGACGGGCCGTTCGTCGCCGATTTCCCGTTCGGAGCCGGCGGCCCGGCGCGGCTGCGGGCGTCGGACGGCGACGACGCGGCCGACTGCGTGATCATCGCGCCCGGTGGCGTGTCCCGGCGGGCGCTGGCGGCGGCCGGGACGCTGTTCGCCGAGCACGAGATCACCTGCGAGGTGATCGTTCCGACCCGGTTGTACCCGTTCGACGTGGAGCCACTGCTGCCCGCCCTGGCCGGCGCCGAGGTCGTGTGCCTGGTCGAGGACTCCGCCGCCGGCGGCACCTGGGGTACGGAGGTCGCCGCGCGCGTCTACGAGCGGCTGTGGGGCCGGCTGCGGAACCCGGTCGTGCTGTGCAGCGCCGAGGCCGAGGTGATCCCGACCGCCGCGCACCTGGAACAGACCGTGCTCCCCCAAGCTTCCGACATCCACCGCGCCATCTGGGAGGCGTTCCATGCGTGAACTGCTGCTGCCGAAGTTCAACAACAACGACGAGGGCTGCGTCCTGGTCGGCTGGGCGGTCGACGACGGCGCCGAGGTGTACGCGGACGAGGTCGTCGCCGAGGTCGAGACCGCCAAGGCCCTGGAGGAACTCGTCGCGGACGTGGACGGCGTCCTCCACCGGCTCGTCGAGGTCGGAGCGCAGTGCGAGTTCGGGCGGCCCGTGGGGCTGCTGTTCGACAGCCACCAGGAACGGGACGACTACCTGGCGAACCAGGCGTCCGCCGTCGTGACCACCGCACCCGAGGGCGAGGGCGAGGACCACGACGGCGGCCCGGACCCGATCCTCAGCGACGCCGCGCGCACCCTCGCCCAGGATCACGGCATCCGGACCGAGCAACTGCGCTCGCTCGGCAAGCGGGTGGTGAAGGCCTCCGACGTCCAACGGCTCATCGACCAGGGGGTCATGGACCAGGGGGCGGAGTCAGCAGCGGCCGGGGCGGCCGCGGACGCCGCCGTCGTCAGCCTCAGCACGCGCCAGCGCGCGGTGGCCGCCGTCGTCAGCGAGGCGCACCGCACGATCCCAGCAGCCTTCGCCGCGATCGCGGTCGACCTGACAGCGTTCCGCGCCACCCGCGGCGGCGGCGCCCCATACGGCCTGGTCGAGATCCTGGTCAAGGCCATAGCCGCCCGCCACGCCGACTTCCCGCTGTTCTTCGCCACGCCCGGTGCGGACCACACCCTCGTCCTCGCGCCGGACGCCAACGTCGGGGTCACCGTCGACGTCGGGACCGGCCTGTTCATCCCGGTGCTCAAGGACGCCGCCCGCCGTCCGATCGACGACCTCGCCGACGACCTCATGGACTTCCGAGTCAGCGCCCTGCGACAGAACTTCCGCGGGGACGCGTTCACCGACGAGGCCATCACCCTCTCGCTGCACAACGATCCGGACATCATCCTGGCCGCGCCGATCGTCCATCCGGGCCGCACCTGCGTCGTGACCTTGTGCGCCGAGCGGAGCGAAGTCGCACTGACCGAGGACGGCACGCCGTTCACCCGGCCGGTGACCACGGTCGCGGTCACCTACGACCACCGCTATCTCAACGGCCGCGACGCGGTCCGCTTCCTCACCGCGGTGAAGCAGGACCTGGAGAGCGCCGACGCCATCGCCCGTCTCGCGGGCTGACGGGAGACGCCGATCGCCGCGAGCAGGCGAACCTGCTTGCCGCCTTGGCGGCCGGCGCCGGCACCCGGCCGCCGATCGCGGACAACCCGGCCTCTGGGATGGCAGACTCAACGAGCAACGGAGCTCCGGTCCAGTCGATTTGTGGTGAGAACCCTCCTCCTACCGGAGTGCCCCCCTGCCCAGCGCGCCGACACACGGCCCGCCACACACCTCGAACCGATCTTGAGACGGCCATGGGTCTGTCTCGCCGGCGAGACAGACCCACGGGCCTCGTCGAGTACCGACCACCACGACACATTCCAGGCGCTGGCCGGGCGGCCGGAGAAGCGCATGCGGAGGAGAGAATTTCATGTCCAGCCAAAAGGTGTCGGAGCACATCGCGAAAGTCGCCGCCGAGCGGGCCAAGCGACTGCGGCCGGACGGCATCGACCAATACGCGAACCTCAGTGGCGAATTCGCGCACATGAACGAGGATCCCTTCACCGATCGCATCGAGCGCGAGCCGTACCGCGACCACGTCACGGCCGCGGTCATCGGCGGGGGGTTCGCCGGCCTGATGGCGAGCGCCCACCTGAAGGAGTCGGGGGTCTCCGATGTCAGGATCGTCGACACCGGCGGCGACTTCGGCGGCACCTGGTACTGGAACAGGTACCCGGGCGTCCAGTGCGACGTCGCGTCCATGATCTATCTGCCGTTGCTGGAGGAGACCGGCCACGTGCCCACCGAGTGGTACGTGCACGGCCCGGAGATCCTGGAGCACTGCCAACGCATCGGCAAGCACTACGGGTTGTACGAGAACGCGCTCTTCCACACCCAGGCCACCGGCTTGGACTGGGACGAGGCCGCCCAGCTGTGGACGGTGCGGACCGACCGCGGTGACGAGTTCACCGCCCAGTTCGTGGTCATGGGGCTCGGCCACCTGTCCGTGCCGAAGCTCCCCGGTATCCCGGGTATCGAGACCTTCGAGGGCCACAGCTTCCACGCGAGCCGATGGGACTACGCCTACACCGGCGACCCGGTCGGCGGACCGCTGGACAACCTGCGGGACAAGCGGGTGGCGATCATCGGCACCGGCGCCAGCGCGGTGCAGTGCATCCCTCACCTGGCCACCGCAAGCCAGGAACTGTTCGTGCTCCAGCGCACGCCCTCCGTCATCGAGGTCCGCAACAACCGGCCGATCGACCCGGAGTGGTTCGCGCAGATGGCCACGCCCGGGTGGCAGCAGCGCTGGCTGGAGAACTACGCGGCCACCATGACGTCGGCCGAACCGCCGGCCGAGGATCTGATCAACGACAGCTGGACCGCCATGGCCAAGATGTGGGGCAATGCCGAACAGGACGTGCCGGCGGAGTCGGACACGTCCGAGGAGCCTCTCGCGCCCTGGTACTACGCGGACGTGAAGAAGATGGGCCAGATCCACGCCCGGGTGGAAGAGACGGTCAAGGACTCACGGACCGCGGAACTCCTCAAGCCCTGGTACCACCTGGCGTGCAAGCGCCTGACCTTCCACGACGAGTATCTGGGCGCCTTCAACGAGCCGACGGTCCGTCTCGTCGACACGGACGGCAAGGGCGTCGAGCGGATCACACCGCGAGGTGTCGTGGTGGACGGCACCGAGTACGAGGTGGACTGCATCATCTACGCGTCGGGGTTCGAGGTCGGTACCGCGCCCACCCGGCGCGCCGGATTCGACCCCGTCGGCAGGGACGGCAGGCGACTGTCGGAGCACTGGATCAACGGCATGCGCACGATGCACGGACTTCATGTGCACGGGTTCCCGAACGCGTTCCTCGTTCAGTCGCTCACGGGCGGGACGCGGTTCTCCAACCTCTCGCACAACCTGTCCGAGGCGGCCAAGACCGTCGCCGCCGTCATCGCGCACGCGGTCACCACGGGGGTCGACGTCGTCGAACTCACCCAGCAGGCGGAGGACTCCTGGATGGACAACGTGGGAATCGATCCGGATTGGCGCACGTTCCTGGGCACGGAATGCACCCCCGGCTACTCCAACAACGAGGGAACGGATCTCGGTCCGCATTCCCTTTGGGACGCACACAAGTTCCCCGATGGCCTGGGCTTCTTCCGACACCTTCAGGAATGGCGGGGCAACGGGGAGTTCGACGGTCTGGAATTCCACCGTTCGGACAGCTGAAGCCGCTTGCCCCGTCTCGCCGGCGAGACAGTCCTCCCGGGCTCCGTCGAGTGGTGCCCGGGACTCATTCACCCTGGCGAGTGCTGCCTGCTAGCCTCGCGAAGTCGATACAACTCCGCCTTCTCTTTGCCCATTAATTCCGCCGAAATAACGGCTCCCGATCCCGCTGCGGCCCGACGCCTGGCCGGTGATTTCGGCGCCTGAGCCATCGGCTGCGGATCGAGACTGGTAGCGGTCGGAAACAGCGAGGTAGCCTGCATGATTCCGTTGTCGTTTGCGCAGCAGCGGTTGTGGATCATCGGTCAGTTGGCGGGGCCGAGCGCGGCGTACAACATGCCGTTGACGATGCGCCTGTCCGGGGCGCTGGACCGGCAGGCGCTGGTCGCGGCGCTGGGTGACGTGGTGGGCCGGCACGAGAGCCTGCGGACCGTCTTCCCCGTCATCGACGGCGAACCCGTCCAGCACATCGTGCCCGCCGACGAGGTCACGCTGCCGCTGGCCTGGACGGACACCGACGAGGAACAGGTGACCGACCTCGCCGTCCAGGCCGCCGGACACCTCTTCGACCTCGCCACCGAGATCCCGCTGCGCGCCCACGCCTTCCGCACCGGACCCGACGAACACGTCCTGATGCTGCTGGTCCATCACATCGCCTGCGACGGCTGGTCGCTCGGCCCCCTCGGCAAGGACCTCGCCACCGCCTACGCGGCACGGACCGCCGGCACGGCCCCGACCTGGACCGAACTCCCCGTCCAGTACGCCGACTACACCCTGTGGCAGCGCGACCTGCTCGGCTCCGAGAACGACCCCACCAGTACCGTCGCCCGCCAGTCCGCCTTCTGGCGCGACGCACTGGCCGCCCTCCCCGTCGAACTGGACCTGCCCTTCGACCGGCCACGCTCCGCGACAGCCGCCCAGCACGGAGGCCAAGTACCCATCACCGTCGACGCGGACGTCCACACCCGCGTCACGGAGTTGGCCCGACAGACCGGCGTGACGCCGTTCATGGTCGTCCAGGCCGCCCTGGCCGTGCTGCTGTCTCGAGTCGGCGGCGGCACCGACATCCCGCTCGGTACGCCGGTCGCCGGACGCACCGAAGAAGCCCTGCGCGACCTGGTCGGCTTCTTCCTCAACACCCTCGTCCTGCGCACCGACGTCTCCGGCGAGCCCACCTTCGCCCAACTCCTCACCCGAGTAAGGGAAACGGACCTCGCCGCCTTCGAGAACCAGGACCTCCCCTTCGAGCGCCTCGTCGAGATCATCGCCCCACCACGAACCGCGGCACGCCACCCCCTCTTCCAGGTCATGCTGTCCTTCAACACCAACACCGAAGCCGCCTTCGGCCTCCCCGGACTCAAGACCGGAGAATTCGACCTCCCCGGAAGCGAAACCGCCAAATTCGATCTCAACTTCGAATTCGAGGAGCGGTTCGGTCCGCAGGGACAGCCGACCGGCATCAAGGGGTTTCTCGAGTACGCCACCGACCTGTTCGACCACCACACGGTCCAGGCACTGGCCGAGCAGCTCGACCACCTGCTCGGAGAACTGACCTCCGACCCCGACCGGCCCATCGACCTGACGGGCCACCAAGCACGGCCCGGCGGTTTCCGCAGCGAACTCGGCGAGGTCGAGGCGGTACTCGCGGGGTACCCCGGCATCGCCGAGGCCACGATCGTCGCCCGCGAGGACATCCCGGGCGACAAGCGGCTGGTCGGCTACGTAATTCCCGGCCCCGGCCTCGACCCGGAAGCCACCGTACGGCTGCCCGCGACCCTGCGCGAGCACGCTGCCGGGCTGCTGCCCACGCACCTGGTGCCGGCCGCGGTCGTGGTCCTGGAGCGGCTGCCGCTGACGGATCACGGGAAACTGGACCGCGAGGCCCTGCCCGCACCGGACCAGGGCGTCGTGGCCGCCCGCCGTGCTCCGACGACCGTCCAGGAAGAGATCCTGTGCGCCGCGTTCGCCAAGGTGCTGAACCTGGAGCTGTCCACCGTCGGCATCGACGACAACTTCTTCCTTCTCGGCGGCCACTCCCTGCTCGCGACCCGGCTGGTCGCCCTCATCCGCAGCCTGCTCGGGGTCGAACTCGGCATCCGTACGCTGTTCGCATCCCCCACCATCGCCGCCCTGGCCAAGGCGCTGGCCGGGGCGGGCCCCTCGCGTCCGGCGCTGGTGACCGTGGATCGTCCGGAGCCGCTGCCGTTGTCGTCCGCGCAGCAGCGGTTGTGGTTCCTGCACGAGTTGGAGGGACCGAGCGCCACCTACAACATCCCGGCGGCCATCAGGCTTTCCGGTGTGATCGACACCGGTGCGCTGGACGCGGCGTTGCGGGATGTCCTCGGGCGCCACGAGGTGCTGCGCACTCTCTTCCCGTCGGTCGAGGGACGGCCGTACCAGCGGGTGGTGCCGGTCGAGGAGCTCGGCGAGGTGCTCACCGTGGTACCGGCGGCGCTCGTCGGGCCGTCCGGCCTGACCGCGTCGATCAGCGAGGCAGAGGGCCACTGCTTCGACCTCTCGGCCGAAGTGCCGTTCCGAGCCTGGCTGTTCGAAGCCGGTGCGGACGAACACGTGCTGGTGCTGCTCATGCACCACATCGCCGGTGACGGCTGGTCGCTGGTGCCGCTGGTCCGGGACTTCTCGGCTGCGTACACAGCGCGGCTGGCCGACCAAGAACCCGGATGGGCGCCGCTACCGGTCCAGTACGCGGACTACACGCTCTGGCAGCGTGAACTGCTCGGCGGGGCGCAGGACCCCGAGAGCCTGCTGAGCAAGCAACTGGCCCACTGGCGCCGCGCGCTGGCCGACATACCGGAGGAACTGGCGCTGCCCGTCGACCGTGCCCGCCCCGCGGTGGCCACGCATCGGGGCGGGAGCGCGACGCTGGAGATCCCCGCGCTGCTGCACGCCCGGGTCACCGAACTGGCCCGGGACGAAGGCGCGACGGTCTTCATGGTGCTCCAGGCCACGTTGGCCGTGCTGCTCTCCCGGCTCGGCGCCGGCCAGGACATCGTGATCGGAACCCCGACGGCCGGGCGCACCGACACCGCGCTCGACGACCTCGTCGGGTTCTTCGTCAACACCCTCGTCCTGCGCACGGACGTGTCCGGTGGTCCGTCCTTCGGCGAACTGATCGGCCGGGTGCGGGAGCAGACGCTCGACGCGCTGGCGCACCAGGACGTACCGTTCGAGCGCCTGGTCGAGGAGCTGGCCCCGGTCCGCTCCTTGGCCCGCCATCCGCTGGTCCAGGTCATGCTCGCGCTCCAGAACAACGCCGATCCCGTGCTCCGACTGCCGGGCCTGCGCACGAGCTTCCTGCCCGACGAGGGCACCCTGGCGAAGTTCGACCTCTCCTTCGACCTGCGCGAACACTTCGACGAGCACGGCCGGCCCGCCGGAATGACCGGCGGGATCTCCTACGCCGTCGACCTGTTCGACCAGGCGAGCATCGAGCAGCTCGCCGAACGCTTCACCCGTGTCCTCGACACCCTGGCCACCGGCCCGGACCAGCGGGTCGACCAGGTCCCGGTGCTCTCGGCCGCGGAGCAGGAGAAGGTGCTGCACACCTGGAACGACACCTCCCGCTCCGTCCCGCCCACGACCCTGCCGGTGCTCTTCCAGGACCAGGCCGCCCGCACCCCCGAGGCCACCGCGGTCGTCTTCGACGGCACCACCCTGACCTACGGCGAGCTCAACACCCGCGCCAACCGGCTGGCGCACCACCTGATCGAGCACGGGGTCGGCCCCGAGGACATCGTGGGCATGGCATTGCCACGGTCGATCGACCTCCTCGTGGCGATGCTCGGCGTGCTCAAGGCGGGCGCGGCGTATCTCCCGATCGACACCGAGTACCCGAAGGAACGGGTCCGGTTCATGATCGAGGACGCGAAGCCGTCGTACGTGGTGACGCTCCAGGCCACCGCGGCATGGCTGCCGGCCGACGCACCCCTGCTGGTCCTGGACGATGCTGCCACCCAGGAGGAGCTGACCGCACACCCGGCCTGGAGTCACGACCCGACCGACAGCGAGCGCACCGGCCCGCTGACCCCAGCTCACCCCGCCTACGTCATCTACACCTCCGGCTCCACCGGAACTCCTAAGGGCGTGGCGGTACCGCACCACAGCATCACCAACTTCATCACCGTTCACCGTGAGTCGGTCTTCGCCTGCGCCGCCGATCTGTCGGACGGTCGCCCGCTGCGGGTCGCGCTGACCACCTCCATATCCTTCGACGCGGTGTGGGACCAGCTGTCGTGCCTGCTGGAGGGGCACGAGCTGCACGTCGTGAGCACGGAGGTGCTCTCCGACCTCGGCCTCCTCGCGACCTGGCTGGACGCACACGACGTCGACTTCCTGGAGCTGACCCCCACGCACATGGCCGCCGCCGTGTCGGCAGGCCTGTTCGACAACGGCCGCCGTACTCCGGCACTGCTCGTGGTCGGTGGTGAGGCCGTACCCGACTCGCTCTGGGAGTGGCTCGGCTCGCTGGGTGGGGGCACCCGCAGCTTCAGCTTCTACGGGCCCACGGAGTGCACGGTCTACCAGGTCTTCGCCGAGCCGCGGTCCACACCGCGGCCGATACTCGGCGGACCCACCTTCAACATGCGCGTGTTCGTGCTCGACGACGGCCTGGAACCGGTGGCCCCCGGTGTGACGGGTGAGTTGTACGTGGCGGGTGCCGGTCTGGCGCGTGGCTACCTGAACCGTCCGGCACTGACCGCGGAGCGGTTCGTGGCGTGCCCGTTCGGTGCGCCCGGCGAGCGGATGTACCGGACCGGGGACCTGGCGCGGTGGCGGGCGGACGGGACCCTCGAGTTCGCCGGCCGGGCCGACGACCAGGTGAAGATCCGGGGGTTCCGGATCGAGATCGGGGAGATCGAGGCGGTGCTGGCCCGGTATCCCGGTATCGCACGGGCCGTGGCGGTGGTCCGCGAGGACATCCCCGGTGACAAGCGCCTGGTCGGTTATGTGGTACCCGCCCCGGGGCAATCCCCGGAACAGATCGCGCAGTTGCCGGGCCTGTTGCGCCGGCATGCCGCGGGGCCGCTTCCGGGTTACATGGTGCCGGCCGCGGTCGTGGTCCTGGACCGGCTGCCGCTGACCGCCAACGGCAAGCTGGACCGCAAGGCCCTGCCCGTCCCGGACTACGCGGTCGCCTCGACCCACCGCGCTCCGACGACCGTGCGGGAGGAGATGCTGTGTGCGGCGTTCGCCGAGGTGCTGGGTCTGCCCGCTGTCGGCGTCGACGACCACTTCTTCGAACTCGGCGGGCACTCCCTTCTCGCGACCCGGCTGGTCGCCCGCATCCGCACCCTGCTCGGGGTCGAACTCGGCATCCGTACCCTGTTCGAGGCCCCCACTGTCGCCGCCCTCGCCGGTGCGCTGGTCGAGGCGGGACCCTCCCGTCCGGCGCTGGTGGCCGGGGTTCGTCCGGAGTCGCTGCCGTTGTCGTTCGCGCAGCAGCGGTTGTGGATCATCGGTCAGTTGGCGGGGCCGAGCACGGCGTACAACATGCCGTTGGTGCTGCGCCTGTCCGGACCGCTCGACCGGCGGGCGCTGGCCGCGGCACTGGCCGACGTGGTGGGCCGGCACGAGAGCCTGCGGACCGTCTTCCCGGTCATCGACGGCGAACCCGTCCAGCAGATCCTGCCCGCCGACGCGGTCACCCTGCCCCTGACCTGGACGGACACCGACGACGAACAGGTCACCGACCTGGTGATCCAAGCCACCGGACACGTCTTCGACCTCGCCGGCGACATCCCGCTACGGGCGCAGATCTTCGGCATCGGGCCGGACGAACACGTCCTGGTCCTGCTGCTGCACCACATCGCCTGCGACGGCTGGTCGGTCGGGCCCCTGGGCGACGACCTCGCCACCGCCTACACCGCACGGCTCGCCGGCGCCGCCCCGGCCTGGACCGAACTCCCGGTCCAGTACGCCGATTACGCCCTGTGGCAGCGCGATCTGCTCGGCTCCGAGAACGACCCCGCCGGCACGGCGGCCCGCCAGTCCGCCTTCTGGCGCGACGCCCTGGCCGCACTGCCGGTGGAACTCGACCTGCCCTTCGACCGGCCGCGCCCCGCCACCCCCGCCCGGCACGGCGCCCGGGTCCCCGTCACCATCGACGCCGAAGTCCACACCCGAGTCACGGAGTTGGCGAGGCGGACGGGCGTGACACCGTTCATGGTGGTCCAGGCCGCCCTCGCCGTCCTGCTGTCCCGGCTCACCGGCGACACCGACATCCCGCTCGGCACGCCCGTCGCCGGACGCACCGAGGAAGTCCTCCACGACCTGGTCGGCGTCTTCCTCAACACCCTCGTCCTGCGCACCGACGTCTCAGGTGACCCCACCTTCACCGAACTCCTCACCCGAGTACGGGAGACGGACCTCGCCGCCTTCGAGAACCAGGACCTTCCCCTCGAACGCCTGGTGGAGATCGTCGCCCCACCCCGGACCGCGGCACGCCACCCCCTCTTCCAGGTCATGCTGTCCTTCGACACCAACACCGAGGCCTCGTTCGACCTCCCCGGACTCCACGTCGGCGCGTTCGAGATCCCGGAACACGAATCCCCCAAGTTCGACCTGAACTTCCTGCTGCGGGGGTCGTACGAGCCGGACGGGCGACCGACCGGCATCACGGGGATCATCGCGTACGCCACCGACCTGTTCGACCACCACACGGTCCAGAACTGGGCCGAGCGGCTCAGCCTGCTGGTCGCGGAGCTGACCTCCGACCCCGACCGGCCCATCGGCACGGTGGAAGTCCCCGAACCGGCCGGGCGCAACGCGAACCCCGACCGGTCGGCGACCCGACCGGCGCTCGGCCCCGGAAGGCGGCGGGTGGTGGCCCGTCCCGGTCCTTCGCTGGACCAGCCGCTCGGCGGATCCGCAGACTGAGTGCCCGGGGGAAGTCCAGGCACGCCCGCACACCGCCCGGCACGACGTCCCCGATCACCCGTGCGGCGAATTCGACCCGATAGGAAGACTGTGATGGACCAACGCGCCGAGACCCTGCGCCCCCGACCGGGAGCCAAGACCCCTGAGGCGGTGTGGCGTTGATGAGCCAGGATGTCGCGAGCACCGGCAAGAAGCCGGCTTCGCTGTTCCGCCAGCGGAACTTCGTGCTGCTGTGGACAGGTCAGTCGGCCTCGATGCTCGGTTCCCCGATCACCTACGTCGCGATGCCGCTGACCGCGGTTCTGCTGCTCCACGCGACGCCGATGGAAGCCGGCGTGCTCGTCGCCCTCGAGACGCTGCCGTTCCTGCTCTTCGGCCTCTTCGCCGGCGTGATGCTGGACCGCCGCGCGCGCCGGTCCGTGATGATCGTCGCCGATGTCGTGCGTGCCGTGGTCCTCGCCTGGGTCCCCGTCGCCTACTGGCTCGATGTGTTGAACATCGCCCAGCTCTTCGTCGTGGTCTTCGTCGTCGGCGTGATGAGGATGTTCTTCGACCTCGCCACCCAGTCCTACACACCCGGTCTGATCGGCCGGGACCGGCTCGGCGAGGCGAACGCGAAGCTGGAACTGTCGGGCTCGACGGCGCAGGTCGTGGGGCCGGGCGCGGCGGGCCTGCTGGTCAGCGCGCTCAGCGCACCGGTGGCGATCGCTGTGGACGCGGCGACCTACGTCCTGTCCTTCCTCACGGTGGCGGGACTGCCGGCCGACGAGGCGCCGAAGCCTCAGCCCGGGGCGGAGAACCTCTCGGTGTGGGCCTCGATCCGTGAGGGATTCGCCGCGATCGTGCGGCACCCGCTGCTGCGCTGGTTCACCACGGCCGCGCTGATCATCAACCTGTTCTCCGGCGCCCTGACGTCGGTGTTCTTCCTCTACATGCTCCGGGTGCTCGGCATGGGATCGAAGCAGATCGGCCTGGTCCTCGCGGTCGGCAGCATCGGCGCCCTGGTCGGCGTCCTCCTGGTCGGCCGGCTGACCGAACGGTTCGGCGTCGGCCCGACACTGATCCTGACGATGGCGCTGCCCGGGATGGGATATCTCCTCCTCGCGGCCGTACACGGCCACTCGCCGGCGGCGGTCGCCGCCGTCGCGGCCTCCTCCTTCGTCGTCCAGTTCAGCATTCCCATCTTCAACGTGACGGTGGTCAGCTTCCGGCAGGTCTCCACCCCGGACGAGCTGCTCGGGCGGGTGAACGCCACGGCCCGTACCTGCGCCTTGGGTGCGTTCTCGCTCGGCTCGCTGCTCGGCGGTGCGCTCGCCTCCGGAACCGGACTGCGGACGGCTGTGGTGCTGGCCGCGAGCGGGACGTTCCTGGCCTCCCTCGCCCTGCTGTTCTCACCCGTGCGGACGGTACGCAGCCTCGGGGCGTCCTCCACCGATTCCGACTCGGCCCCCGCGCCGGAACCCGGCCCGACCGTTCAGGAGCAGTCGTCATGACGAGCGTCGAGACCTGGCAGGAGGAGGGCTATCAGCTCTCCCCGCAACAGCTCGCCCGGTCGGGCGAGGCCCGGAGTACGGCGGTGCGCACCGTCCGCACCGCCACGCGGATACCGGTGCCGGATCTGGAGGCCCGGATCGCGACGGCGGTCGCCACGCACGAGAGCCTGCGGACGCGGTACACCGAGTTCGCGGGGCTGCCCACGCTCGTCCAGGTCGTGGATCCGGTGGGCCCGGTCGCGGTCGAGCGGTCGGGAACGGATCGCACCGTGTTCCGGGCCGGCGCGCTGACCGTCGAGCACGAGCTCGGTCCGGACGGCACGCGGCTGGTGCTCACCCTGCCGCGGTTGAGTGTCGACGACGCTTCCTGGGCCCTGCTTGTCGACCTGCTGCTGGAGGACGCGGTCGCCGAGGCCGGGGCGACGGTGCTGCAGTACGCCGATGTCGCCGCCTGGCTCGCCGAAGTGTTGGACGAGTCGGCGCAGCCACCGGTGGCCGACGAGGTGGCGCGGCAGTCATCGAAGCCGTCCTCGGCGCTGCCCTTCCTCACTCCGGTCGCCCTCCGGGACCCGGCCGCCGAGCCGGTGAGCGCCTCGGCCGTCGTCGAGGGGCCGGCTCTGGAACGGCTGGGCGAACTCACCGGACGGTGCGGCGTGAGCGAGGCGGCGGTGCTGCTGGCTCTCTGGCGCTCGCTGTACGGCCGGTACTGCCGCGACGCCGACGGCCAGGTGCTGGTGCTGGCCGACGGCCGGTCCACGGAAGGCCTGGAGAACGTGCTCGGCCTGTTGGAGCGTCCGGTACCGGTGCGGCTGGAGATCGGCGCGGACACCCCGGTCGCCGACGCGCTCCAGGCGTCGCAGGACGCGCTCCGCTCCGTGGCGGCGATCGAGAACCGGATCGACCCGGGGACCGCGGCCTCCGCACACCCTGCGGCGGACGTCCGCCCGCTCTCGTACCGGCACCGCCTCGACCGGTGGGCCGAGGAAGTCTCGGCCGATGCGTCCGCCCACGAGGCTCCTGGTGCGCTGCACCTCGACTGCGTGCGCGGGGCGCGGAGCCTGCGCCTGACCTTCGTCGGCGGCGCGGGCCGCGTCGCCCAGGCCGACGTGGACCTCGTCGCGGAGGCGTTCGGACATCAGCTGACCGATCTGCTCTCCGGTGACACGGAGCGCGCCGTCGGCGGCCTGCGCCTCACCGCGCCGGCCGCGCCGAACGCCGAGGCCGGGCCCCGCGCGTCGTACGCCTCGGTGCTCGACCGCTTCCTCGCGCAGGCGGAGCGCACGCCCGCGCGGCCCGCGCTGCGCTGCGGCGAGACCGTCGTGTCCTACCGGGACGCGGCGCAGGGCGCGGACGCGGTGGCGCACCTGCTGCGCGAGCACGGCGTGCGGGCCGGGCAGCGGGTCGCGCTGTTCGTCCCCGCCTCGGCGGAAACGGTCGTCGCGATGCTCGGCGTCTGGCTCGCCGGCGCGGCGTTCGTCCCCCTCGACCCCACGTGGCCGCAGCAGCGGATCGAGACGATCCTGCGGGAGGCCGACCCCGCGCTGCTGCTCACCCCCGATCCGAAGGCCGATCACCAGGCCTCCGTCCGCATCGTGTGCACGGCCGACGCGGTCGTCGACCCGGGGCGCGCGGTGACTTCCGGCGCGGCGGCCACGGGCGCCGCCTATGTGATCTTCACGTCGGGCACCTCGGGGCTTCCCAAGGGCGTCGTCATCGGGCACGAGCAGCTGGCGCACTACGCCTCGGCGATCGGCGGGACGCTCGCCCTGTCCGAGGGCGCCGAGTTCGCGGCGGTCTCCACCCTCGCCGCCGACCTGGCCTACACGGCGGTCTTCCCGACCCTGGCCGGCGGTGGCTGCGTCCAGCTCATCCCCACCGAGACCGCCACCAGCCCCGCGGCTCTCACCGAGTGGTTCCGGGCGAACCCCGCGGCCGCGATGAAGCTGGTTCCCTCGCACCTTTCGGCGCTGCTGGCCGAGGCCGCCGATCCGCTCGCGCTGCTGCCGAGCGAGGCGCTCGTGCTCGGCGGCGAACTGCTGCCGCGTCCGTTGTACGAGCGGCTGCGAGAGATCGCGCCCTCCTTGCGCCTGTACAACCACTACGGACCGACCGAGTCGACGGTGGGTGCCGCGTGCCTCCCGCCGGCCGCCTCGATCGATGAACGCTGTTCCTCGATCCCGGTGGGCTCCGGCCTCGGGGAGAACGTCCTGACCGTGGTCGACGCGGCGGGTGCCACGCTGCCGCCCTGGTGCCCCGGTGAGGTGCTGATCAGCGGGCCCGGCGTGGGCCTCGGCTACCTCGCGCGGTTGCGCGAAGGCGAGTCGGGCTTCGGTACGGCGGACACCGCGGACGCCCACCGGACCGGTGACCTCGGCCGCCTGGTGCCCGGCCACGGCATCGAGATCCTCGGCCGGATCGACGACCAGGTGAAGCTGCGCGGATACCGCGTACAGCTCGGCGAGATCGAGACGCTGCTGGCGGATCGTCACGGCGTCGGCGCCGCGGCGGTCGTGGCGCGCGCGGACGCCGACGGACTCGTCACGCACCTGGACGCGTACCTCACCGCCGCCGGCGGAGTGGACATCTCCGTCGAGGACGTGCGGGCAGCCGTGGCTCTGGACCTCCCGGCCGCCCTCGTGCCGACCGGATGGCAGGTGCTGGAGCGGTTCCCGCTGACCCGCAACGGCAAGCTCGACCGCCGCGCCCTCGCACCGATCGCGCCGCCGAAGGCCCGGGCCGGCCGGCCGCGCGACTCGGTGGAACAGCGTCTGCTGGCGATCTGGTCCTCGATCCTCGACCAGGACATCTCCTCCCCCGACGCGGACTTCTTCGAGTTCGGGGGACAGTCGCTGCGTGCGATCAAGCTCATGGCCCAGATCAACAACGCCTTCGGCCTGCGCCTGCCGATGTCCACGGTGTTCAGCGCCCCGACCGTCACGACGATGGCGGAGCTGGTGCGCGGGAGCGATGTCCAGGACTCCAACCTGGTACCGCTGCGCGCCGCCCGCGGACCGCACGAGCAGGCCCCGGTCTTCTGCGTCCACCCCGGCGGCGGCAACACGCTCAGCTACTGGGAGCTGGCCCGGCTGATACCGGCGGACCGGTCGGTCTACGGCATCGAGGCCTGGGGGCTGCACGGCAGGCCGCCGCAGGACGACTTCGCCGCCATGGCCGAGGAGTACGCGGCGAACATCGCGGCCGTCGGCGATGCCGCTCCCGTGATCATCGGCTGGTGCTTCGGCGGCATCATGGCCTACGCCACGGCCCAGGCGCTGCGCCGTTCCGGGCGCGAGGTGGCGCAGCTGATCATCGTCAACTGCGGCGTCCCCGGTGACCCGGAGAACGCCCTGGCGCGGCAGCCCGCCGACTATCTCCTGCGCCGCTTCGCCTTCCACTACCAGCTGGACCTGCCGGAGGGGCCGCTCGAGCATCTCGGTCATCAGGAACTGCTCAAGGCCCTGCAGGACGTCGGGCGACTGCCTCCCGACTCCGGTGAGGCGGAGCTGCGGACCCTGCTGGACGTCTACATGACCAACATGACGGCTCTGGACCGCTACTTCGTGGCGGAGCAGGCCGAACTGGGCCGAGCCGACTTCCCGGTGCTGCTGGTGCGCGCCGAGCCGGCCGATGAGCCGCAGGCTCCGGACCGTACGTGGGGCTGGGGATCGGTGGTCGGGCCTGAGCTCGGCTTCGCCTCGGTGGCAACCACCCACCACGGCATCATGCGACAGCCCGCGGTGGAGGAACTCGCCGAGCTGATCCAACGGAAGATCGACGCATGACACAGAGCACGGCCGGGTTCACCGTCGAGGAGATGAGGAGCAGGACATGAACGACGCGACTTCCAGGACACCGGGACCGCGCTCCCTGCTGGGCGCGACTCGGCGACAGGTGCGGGTACCCGCCGGAGATTCGGTGAACATCGGCTTCCTGCCGGAGTCACCGACCACCCCCGCCCTCATCACGCCGGCCGGTCCCGGCGTCGATCTGCCCGGCTGGCTGCGCGCGAACCGGGAGGAACTCGAAGCACGGCTGCTGCGGCACGGAGCGGTCCTGCTCCGGGGGTTCCACGCCGGTTCCGTGGAGAAGTTCGAACAGGCCGCCTCGGCGATCTGCGGCACCCTCTTCCCTGAATACGGGGACCTTCCGCGAGAGGGTGAGTCGGCCCGCGTATACAAGTCGACGCCGTATCCGGAAGACCTCTCGATCCTGTTCCACAACGAGAGCTCGCATCTGCCGCAGTGGCCGATGCGTCAGTTCTTCTCGTGCATCGTGGCCCCGCAGTCCGGTGGCCAGACGCCGATCGTCGACTGCCGGACGGTTCTCGCCCGGATGCGTCCGGAGCTGGTCGAACTCTTCGCCACCAAGAAGCTCCGCTATGTCCGCAACTTCATCGAAGGCGTCGACGTCAGCTGGTCGCGCTTCTTCGGAACCGACGATCCCGCCGAGGTCGAGCGCAAGTGCGCCGCGGAGGGGACGAGCTTCGAGTGGACGCCGGACGGGGGCCTGCGGACCTCGCGTCAGGCGGATGCGGTGCTGCGCCACCCGACGACCGGCGAGGCCGTGTTCTTCAACCAGCTGGCGCTGCACCACCCGTCGTCGCTGGACCCGGAAACGCGCTCCACGCTGCTGGAGATGTGCGGCGATCAGGGGATGCCGCGCAACGTCTTGTGGGGCGACGGCACTGTCATCGACGACGCCCTGGTGGACGAGGTCCGCGACCTGATGGACCGGGAGTCGGTCGCCTTCTCCTGGCAGGAGGGTGACGTCCTCGTCATCGACAACATGCTGGTCGCGCACTCACGCAGTCCCTTCACCGGGCCGCGGAAGATCGTGGTGGCGCTCGGCGACATGACCGGCGGGGCCGTGCCTGCATGAGCTGAGCTCGGTTCGAGCTCTAAGGGCTGTCCACCTGGGTGGCGCGGCAGGCAGCAGCTCGCCGCGCCGCCATCGCCGCCTGCCTTCGTTCCGGCGGCGATCAGGAATAGCAATATTCCATTACACCGACGCCGGTGTCTCGCCGGCGAGACACACCCGATGCGAGGCCAATTACTCAGCTGCCGCAACGATGACGGCTGGTTATCGTCACTGTTACGCTGACGACTGATTGATCGATTCATCAGGAGAATCCGTGGCAAATCCGTTCGACGATGAAGAAGGCGCATGCCTGGTTCTGGTGAACGACGAGAACCAGCATTCGCTGTGGCCCGCCTTCAGCCCGGTGCCAGCCGGCTGGAAGGTGGTGTACGGCCAGGAATCTCGCAAGAACTGCCTTGCATACGTTTCCGCGCACTGGACGGACATGAGGCCGGCCGGCCTGATCAGGGCCATGGGCGATGAACCGCAGTAAAAACGAGTTCCGCAACCCTACGGACGCACTGGTGGCCAGTAGCGTGCGGACCCTCTTGGGATAAGCGAGAACTTGGAATACCCCGCGCCGTCCGCATCATCTTCAAAAATCTAGCGCTCAGAACAAAAAAGAGTTATCCGTGAGCAAATCCAGCGCCATCCCACTGTTCGGGCGGAACGCCGCGGTCTACGCGGACCAGCCGACCATCTCAGACCAGGAGCAAACCCTGACTTCACGGCTGCGTTCCAACTTCATGTTTGGCTTCAACCGCTTGGCAGTGCGGGCGATCGGGAGGTTCCAATGACCAGCGCGGCTACGACGATCGCGACAGTGGTCGCGGCAATTCACCGGCGGACGGGCGGCGAGCGGATAAGCGTTCTGTATCGGGACGCGGACGGGGTACGTGGACCGCTGGAGGTGGATGTCTCAGGCGATCCGACGCTCGTCGCTCTGGCCGAGCGGGTAGCGGCGGAGTGGGACGCGGCGCCGCCCGAGGTGGACTACTACGGTGACGCACGATCGGTGGACGTCGAGGTCTTGGCCACCGACGCGGACACTGAAGAAGCCGGGGCAGCGCTGACCGTACGGCCGGCAGGTGACACGCCGCTCGCCGCGCAGCGGCGAGCGGCGGCGCAGCCGGACCTCTGTCTGAGCCGGCTCGATCTGCTGACCGAAGCCGACGAAGCGAAAGTGCGCGGCTTCATGGCCGGTCCACCGGCGAAGGAGCTGCGTCCGGTGCCGGTGCTGATCGCCGAGCGAGCCGCGTCGACTCCCGACGCCGTCGCGCTCAGCCGGGGAGGCGACCACGTCACGTATCGCGAGCTGATGGACCGATCTGGCGCCCTGGCCGCAGAACTCCACACGGCGGGGGTTCGCACCGGCTCGGTCGTCGCCGTCCTCATGCCCCGCTCCCCCGAAGCTGTGATCGCCCTGCTCGGCGTGCTTCGTGCCGGTGGCGCGTACCTGGCTGTGGATCTCAACGATCCGACCGAGCGGGTGCACCGACTATTGGCCGCCGCCGATGTGCGCGTCGCTGTGACCGATCCGGACCTGGCCGTCGGGTTGCCCGACAGCGTGCGGGCCATCCCGTTCGACAGCGCGGCGGGTACGACCGTACCGCCGACGCTTCCTGACCTCCATCACGAATCTCCGGCCTATATCTCCTTCACTTCGGGCACTACGGGTCAGCCCCGGGGTGTTTTGGTGCCGCACCGCGCCGTCAGCCGCCTGGTCGCCGACCCCGATTGGCTCGACCCCATGCCCGGCGACGTCTTCCTGCAGGCGGCACCGCCGGCCTTCGACGCCTCCACCCTCGAGTTGTGGACCCCCCTTGTCCACGGCGCGCGGTTGGCGGTCCTCCCGCCCGGGCCGATGGACACTGATACCCTCGCCGACACCCTGGCCGCCGAGAGGGTCAGCGTGCTTTGGCTGACTGCCGGGCTCTTCCACCAGTTCGTCGCCGCCCGGCCGCAGGCGCTGGCCGACGTCCGACGGCTGATCGCCGGCGGCGACGTGATTTCTCCAGCTCACCTGAACCATCTGCTGGCTGCCCAGCCCGGCCTGACGTTCACCAACGGTTACGGTCCCACCGAGAACACCACCTTCACGACATGCTGGGTCGCCGACGGCCCGACCGGTGGAGATCCGGTGCCGATCGGCCGGCCGATCGCCGGGACTTCGGTCGCCGTCATGGACTCCCAGATGCGGTTGGTTCCGATCGGTGTGCGCGGCGAGCTGTGGGCCGGTGGCGAGGGTGTCGCGCTCGGTTACGTAGGCGACCCCGCGGCCACCGCCGAGCGCTTCCTTCCAGACCCGTTCGCCGACCAGCCGGGCCGGCGCATGTACCGGACCGGTGACCTGGCCAGTTGGACCGAGGACGGCACGCTGCTCTTCCATGGCCGGGGCGATGGCCAGGTCAAAGTCCGCGGATACCGGGTGGAGCCCGGCGCCGTCGAGACCGAGTTGCTGGCTCATCCGGACGTGCGGCTGGCCGCCGTCGTGGCGCAGCGCGACCCCTCGGGGGATGCTCGGCTCATCGCGTACGTCGAGGCACGAGGCGGGGCGGCGCAAAACCACGCCGATCTCGCGGTCCGCCTGCGGACCCATCTGGCCACGACTTTGCCCGCGTACTCGCTGCCAGCCGCGATCTTGGTCCGCGACGCGCTTCCACTGACGGTCAGCGGCAAGGTGGATCGCCGGGCGCTGCCGGCCAGTAGCGCCATCGCGCGTTCGGTTTGGAACGAGTACGTCCCGGCCCGCGACGGCCTCGAACAACGCCTGACGGAGTTGTGGGGTGAGGCGCTGAACGTGGAGCCGATCGGGGTCGAGGACGACTTCTTCGAACTCGGCGGGCACTCACTGCTCGCCGCGGAGCTGCTCAGCCAGATGCAGCGGGAGTTCCAGGTCAAGCTGGCCGCCCGGACCCTGTACCTGCAACCGACCATCGGCGAGTTGGCCGCTCAGATCGCCGACCTCAGCCGGGAGATCACTCGTGACGACGTCTAGCTCCACCCACTCGGCGCGAATATCGGGCTGCCCGGTCCACAACGGCGGACTCGACCTCGTTGATCCGATGCTGTACAGCGACGGGGATGCTCCGGCGATCTGGCGTCGCCTGCGTGCCTTGGACACCCTGCACTGGCAGCAGGTGGACAACGACAACGGATTCTGGTCGGTCGTTTCCTACGACGACGCCGATCGCGTCCTGCGTGACTGGGCCGTCTTCACCTCCGAACGTGGCACTCTTGTGGACCTGCTCGGACACGACGACCCTGCGGGTGGACGGCAGCTCGCCGTAACCGACCCACCCCGGCACACCGAGATGCGGGTCCGGCTCCAGAAGGCGCTCACCGCGCGCGCTGTCGACCGGCAGCGCGACATGATCACAAGTCTGTTGGTCGAACTGATCGAACCACTCGGCGACGGAGGAGTCTTCGACTTCGCTCAAGCCACTCTGGCTCTTCCCATGGCCGTCAGCGGCACACTGATGGGCATCCCGCGGCGGGACTGGTCGTGGCTGAGCCGGCTGACAACGGTCTGCATTGCCGCCGACGATCCGGAGTATCAAGGCCCAGATGGCAAGGCCGCCACTCTGGAGAACGCGCACCGCGAGCTGTTCGCCTATTTTCAAGACCTCGTGGAGTTCCGGCGCGCCAACCCCACCGACGATTTGCTCAGCGTATTGATCGGGACCACTTTCGAGGGGCGCCACATGTCCCCGGGGGAGATCATCTCCAACTGTTACAGCTTGTTGCTCGGTGCGAACGTCACCACCCCGCATTCACCCAACTTCGTCATGGCCGAGTTCATCGGTACGGACGTTCTTGCTGACTGGGCCGCGCACCCCGAGGTCGACGCGACCGCCACCGAGGAGGCCCTGCGCTGGGCGTCGCCGGTTAATCACTTCCTGCGCTATGCCACCCAGGACGTGGTCATGCACAATACGCCGATCGCCGCCGGAGATGCGGTGGTGGTATGGCTCGGTGCGGCCAACCGTGACGACAAGGCGTTCCCCGACGCCGAGGTTTTCAATCTGAGGCGCAAGCCCAACAAGCACCTCGCCTTCGGGGTGGGGCCGCACTACTGCGTCGGTCACTCGCTCGCGCGCTTGACCCTTCGTATCCTGTTCAGCGAGTTGTTCGAACGATTCGATGATTTTCAGGCCGCCGGACCGACGGAACGACTGCGGTCGAACTTTGTTTCGGGCTTCAAGCACATCCCAATAACCGCGAAGCGGCGCACCAGAGGGAGAAGTTCATGAAGGGCATGAATCCTTGGCTGCTGCGCCGGCCCGATCCGCTGGCCACCGCCCGGATATTCTGTATCCCGTACTCGGGCACCGGCGCGGGGATGTACAATCGTTGGCCGTCCAGCATCGGCGGTGTCGAACTCGTCCCGGTACAACTACCCGGACGCGCGAACCGGATGCGCGAAAAGGCGCCGACCACCTACGAAGAGTTGGCCGTGGACCTTGTGGCCGGCCTGGCGCCTTACCTCGACCGGCCGTACGGCTTCTTCGGGCACTGCGGCTCGGCTTTGGCGGCATACCAGGCAGCCGTCCAGGTCGAGGCGACAGGCTTGGCTGTTCCGGGCCATTTGTTCGTCTCCTCACAGGTGGCGCCGCAGGACGGCCCGACCGGACGGTTCCTGGAACTCGATGACGATGGGCTGACCGACGAGCTCCGCATCATGATCGAAGAACGCGGCGGGAACCCGAGCCCGGATGTGCTCGAACTGGCGCTGGAAATCTTGCGTGCCGACATCGAGGTCAACAAACGGTACGTCGTCCCCGACCCCGTCAGGCTGACCACGCCGATCACGACCATTGGCTGGACCGAGGACCGCGAAGTCCAGCACCACACAATGAGTGGCTGGAACCGGTGCGGAGATACGGATCACCACGTGCTTCCGGGGGCGCATTACCGGTTCCTTGACGGACCACCCGAGTTGTTCGAACTGTTCGCCGCCAGGATGGGTGCGAAGGGGGCCTAGATGGCTGCTCAGTCACGGCGCGGGCCAGAGGCCAAGTGGTTCCGGCGGTTCGGTCCGGCCTACGAATCCAGGGCACTGCGCCTGTTCTGCTTCCACTACGCGGGTGGCAGTGCCGCCTCATTCCGAGACTGGCAATCCCTGCTTCCGCCGTACGTCGAGGTGGTGGCCGTACAGCTGCCTGGCCGCGAGAACCGCTTCGCGGAGCAACCCTTCCGGGACATGCGACCGCTGGCCGAGGCCATTGCCGACGCGATGGCCGGAGAGCTGAATCCGCCGTATGCCTGTTTCGGATTCAGCATGGGCGCGCGTGTGGCCTTGGCGGTGTCGCACCTGTTGCGCGAGCGCGGCCTGCCGCAGCCCTCGCACATGTTCTCCGCGAGCAGTTGTGCTCCTTCCCGAGGCCGGCCGGTGCGTGGCTGGAACGAGTCGGATGACATGCTGATCGCCTACCTGCGTGAGCTCGGCGGCACAGCCGCGGAGATCTTCGACAGCAAAGAGTTGCTGGACATGTACCTGCCAACCGTCCGCGCCGACCTCACCGTCGTCGGCACCTGCCCGCCGCGAAGCGGGCTGCCGCTGGCGGTGCCGCTGCGTGCTTTCACCGGCATGGACGATACGGAAGCACCACCCGAGCTCATGCGGGACTGGTACCGGGAAACCTCAGCGGCGTTCAACTTGACCAAGGTGTCCGGCGGGCACTTCTTCGACCCTGCCGGCACCACCGAAATGATCAACCAGATCGCGTCCGACCTGGAATTCACGGTGCGGAATCACATGTGATGTCCGGCTCCGCGCGGAAAACCGCGGTCGGGGTTCCGGGCGTCCGCGGCGAACTCCCACGCCCTCGGCACCGTCGCCCTGGCCTGTGCCTGACCAGGGCAGGTATCGGGTCGTGATCAATCTGTGGGGTTCGCCCTCATGGCGAGGCCTGATCGGGTAGATCATGTCGCGCGACGCGAGTGCAACTGACTGATGCGGAACGGGAGTTCATCGAGCCGTACCTGCCGGTCGGCGAGTACGGTCCGTACCCGGAGCGACTGCGGAGGCAGTTCGAGGGCGTGATCTGGCGGTTCAAGACCGGAGGGCAGTGGCGGGAGATGCCGTCGGAGTTCGGTGCGTGGTCGACCGTCTCCGATCGCTTCCGGCAGTGGCGTGACGCGGGCGTCTTCGAAGCCCTGGTGGAGGGCGCGATCGCGGAGGCCGCGAGGCGGGGCGAGGTGGACTTGTCGCTGGTCGGCGTGGATTCCACCACACTTCGGGCTCACCCCGACTCCGCCGGGATGCACCTGGGCCCCGACGCCCTGGCGGCCCTGGAGAAAGCCGCCGACGAGGCGGAGAAGGCCCGGCGAAAAGGGGCGGCCCGGAGGAACAAGACCGACAGGACGCCGCAGATGATCCAGAACGCGAAGAGCGACGACCTGCCCGGCGGCGGCGCAATCCTCGCCTGAAGACCGCGCCGCTCGGGCGCTCCAGAGGCGGGCAGACCAGCAAGAGCCATGTTGCCGGCGAGTGAAAGTGCCGCCCGCCAGTGTTCGTGCTGACCGAGGGGCAGGCTGCCGACAGTCCGCAGTTCATCCCCGTGCTCAAGAAATTGCGGGTCCGCGGGCCGGTCGGTCGTCCCCGCACCCGACCCGACGCGGTCGCCGGGGACAAGACATCCCACGCGGACAAGCGTCAAGCGGCGGCGGCAGATCGGTCTTGTGCGGGCGGAATGGGAAATGCTTTCGTCTCCTCGTATGTCCGGCCGTGCTGGAGGCAGTGATGACCTCCTGGACCCCGGCCGGCACCTTGGCGCGGTCTTCCGGCGAGAGGAGGTCCGTCACCGCAGGCCGGGCCGACGAGCGATCGGCCTGCGCGGCGGCGCACACGCCGCGGATGGTGGGGTTCCGAACGGGTTCGCCGCCGGTGCGGCAGGTGGCTCGTGAGCCGTGATCTTCAACCCTTCGTCGTGCTTCGGGTGCGTCGGTACCGCGTCGACCTACAGCGAGGACAGCTCGGCGCCGTTGACGAAGCGGGGCTGCGGCTCCCCCTCGAACGCGAAGCCCAGCCGCATCAGCGAGTTGATCCGCTCGACCAGTGCGATGTACGCGTCGTGGTCGGGAACGACACCGCCGACGACGCCCACCGCTTTGGTGGCGACTCCGCCGTCCAGGGTCTGACCGGGCCTCACGTAGAACCGGCAGTTGCTCACCCCGTCCAGGGCCCGCACCTCCTTCGCCCCCTCGATCGCGACGACCTCGCAGGACCGCTGCGGCGCGAGCAGGATGAGCTGGAAGTGCACCCCCTCCACCGGGACCAGCCGCGGCGGGGCCGTCTCGCCGAGCGCGATGCGGGCGGCGTACCCGGTCAGGTCGAGATCCATTGCACTGAGCGAGAGCTCCTGGATGCCGCCGCCGAGACGGCCGTTGACCTCGATCAAGCGTGGCCCCTGCGGGGTGACCTTGAGTTCGGTGTGGGTGATGCCGGTGCGGATCCCGAGGGCCGCCACCGCGCTCCGGGCGAGGGCCGTGAACTCCTCGTCCTCCGCCCGGCCGAACGGGGACGGCCAGAACCGGCCGGTCTCGCGGAACGGCGGTACCAGCGGCGGCTTTCCTGTGACGCCGACGGTGGTCAGATCGCCGTCGACCACAGCGATCTCCACCGACACGTAGTCACCGAACGGCTCGGTCGGGCGGCCCACCAGGTACTCCTCCAGCACCAGGCCGCCGCCCTGGATCAGCCCCGGCCGGTCCAGCGCCAGCACCGAGCGCAGGTGGCCGAGCCCAGTGGCCTCGTCCGGGACGTGGAAGGTATTGCCGCTGGCGACCCCGTGGACGGGCTTCAGCACAGCGGGGAAGCCGACGTGCGCGGCGGCGGCCGCCCAGTCCGCCTCGGTGTGGATCAGCGCGGTGCGCACCGAGTCCACCCCGGCCTCGCGCAGTGCCGCCCGCTGCTGCCACTTGTCGGTCAGCAGCTCCGCCATCTGCCGTGTGTGGTAGCGGAGTTCGAGCAGCTCCGCCAGGTGCGCAGTGACCCGCTGCAGCTGCTCGCTGTAGGTGATGATGCCGTCGGGACCGTACGTGCGCAGCCGTTCGGCCGTCTCCTCGACCGCGTCCAGGTCCATCTCCACCACCTCACCGAAGGCGGCGAGGATCGAGGCGATCCCGTGGGAGGCGTCGGCGGCGGGGATCACGAAGACGCACTCCGCCCAGCCCAGGGGGAGGGCCACCTGGGACGGGGGCGTTCCCTCCCGGTCGTGGACGACGATCAGGGTCGGCTTCTTCTGGGTGTGCTGAGGTGTCATCTGGGCTTTGCCGTTTCGTCGTTGACCAGCTCGTAGGCACCGGGGCCGGCGGCCGGCCGGTGCCGGCCGCCCGACGCCAGGTCGGAGTGCTGTCCGGGCAGGAAGTCGAGCGCCTCGCCGAGGTTGGGCCGCATCGCCGGAATGACCGGCCGGTCCGGATCGGCCGGCAGCGTAGGTCGGTGCCGCGTTCTCCGCCTCGGAGTGGCAGGTGACCAGGGTGGCGTCGATGTCCACTACCAGGCCCGGCAGTTCACGTCCGCCCGGGCGAGAAACGGGGATACCGTCGCGGATCCCGTCGGCCTGCGGCCAGGCGGCTTCCCCACGCCCGTCGGTCGCGACGACGAGCCGGGGATCCGACCCGGTGCTGTGCACGTGGAAAGTGCCTTCCCGCTGGGCTGACAGAAACCTTTGACAAGCCTCATCTCCCCAGCGCAGAAGGCACTTTCACGTTCCCGCTCATGATCCGGACACCGCTGCAAGTGAAACGCGCAGGCTAAGGCCTGAACGGCAAACTGCCCGGATCAAACGCCCCCTCAGAACGCCGAGTCTTCCCGCCGGTACAGGACGCCCTCGCTCCACACCAGGTCGAGCTGGCCCCACTCGATCGCCGACGCGACGTCGGGGAAGAAGCTGCGGCCGTTGTAGTTCGCGCTCGTGTTGCACAGGACCGGGATGCCGCTGCACTTGTAGTACTCGCGCAGGATGGCGTGCAGGTTCGGGTCGTCGGACGCGTTGACGGTCTGCAGCCGTGCGGTGCCGTCCAGGTGCATGACGGCCGGGACGCGGTCGATCCACTCGGGACGGACCCAGTGTTCGAACAGCATGTACGGGTCCGGCGTGCCCGGGTCGAAGACGGTCGGGGCATGCTCTTCCAGGCAGATGGGCGCGACCGGTCGGTAATGCTCCCGGGTCTTCACGTCGTTCAGGAGCCTCTTCATCGACGTCTCGACCGCCGGTGCGATGATGCTGCGTCCGCCGAGCGCGCGGGGTCCCAGTTCGGCACGGCCGTCGAGCACGACCGCGGGCTGGCCTGTGGTGTGCAGGATCTGGGCCAGTTCCTCCGGCGTGCAGGGCGACGTGCTCCAGCCGCGCGGCACGTCCGGCGTCGGTTCGAGAGCCGGGCCCAGCCGGGCGCCCCACTGGATCGGCCGGAGCCCCGAGCCGCCGGCCGCGGCCAGGCAGGCCGTGCCGATGGCGACGCCGGAGTCGTCCGGGAACGGCGGCACCCACATGGCCTTGATCGTCGGGTGGGAGCGCAGGGCGCTGTTCCACTTGATGTTCAGCGCGCAGCCGCCGGCGAAGCACAGGTTCCAGGCGCCGCCGCCCTTCCACGCCTGGATCTTCTTGGTCACCCGGTCGATCAGCAGTTCCTCGAGGAACGCGTGGACGCTGGCCAGCACGTCCTCGTCGGAGAACCCGAGCGCGGCGGTGCGGGACTGCACGGCGGAGAGGAACTGGTGCACGTAGGCGTGCGACGGCTCACCGGTGCTGCCGCACCCGATGATGGCCCGCCGGTACTCCCGCACCCGCGGCGAGTCGGCGTCGAAGAACTCGAAGAACTCCTCGCGGAAGACCTGCTTGATCCGCTCCCGCGAGGTGCCCAGGGCGATGTACGCCATCATCTTCCCGGCCACGGAGAGGTCGTCGACGTTCCTCGACTTGTTCTGCCGCTTGAACGGGCCCCAGTACTGCGAGGTCATCGAGTAGGTGTGGCCGATGAGCGGGAACGCCTCGCCGCCGGCCTCGATCCGGCCGTCGGCGTCCACGCAGTACAGCCGCGGGAAGCAGCCGCCGTCCCAGACCAGCACCATCGACGGCTCGCCGCGGCGCGCGAACGGGCTGGTGCAGTAGGCCGAGGCCAGGTGGCCGGCGACGTGGACGTAGCTGTCGTAGTCCAGCGCCTGGCCGCCGATCGTTATCCGGCCGCGATGGCCCGGCATCCCAGGGTCGGGCACCAGGTCGGTCTCCCGGTAGGGGGCGACCAGGACCTCGGTCCGGATCCCGCCGGCGAGCACGTTGACGTGCCCGCCGGCGGCGCCGTCCCAGCCGTCCAACGCCCATGTGCCGACGTCGCCGACCTTGAGGCCGAACTTGTCCATGACGCCGACCAGGTCGTCGAGTTCGTCGACGTTGCTGTACCGGGCGCCGTTGGCGATCTTCTGCATCTCGACGTTGAACACCAGACGGTCCTCGTCGAGGATCGCGATGCCGCCGCTCTGCGTCAGCTTCAGGCCTGCTGTGATCATGGTCTTGCGGCTCCCGTATGTCCGAGGGCTGATGTGGTCGTGTCGGAGGTGGTGCTCAGAGGTCGTCATGGTCGGGCCCGTCCAGCTGGGCCAGTGGGCGCTCGCCGTGCGCGACCAGGTTGGCGAGCAGGTTCTGGTAGCGGCGCGCGACGTCGGCGGCGAGGTCGGGGGCGACGATGTCCGTCGCGATCTCGAAGTCGCACCGGAAGCCGTCCGCGCTCTCGATGATGTTCAGCGCCAGGGGGTGGCCGGTGTGAACGATCGGCAGCGGGTCGGCGTCCGACACCGTGAGCCCGTCCATCGGGGGCGCCGCCACGCGGCGGTAGAACGAGACGGACGTCGCGAGCAGGTCGGCGCGCAAGCCGGTTCCGGGCGCGAGCTCCGCGATCAGGTCGGCGAACGGGTGGTCCTGGCTCTCGAGCCCGGTCACGAGGTGTTCCATGACCTCGGCCACGTAGTCCGCGGCCAGGACGTCCACCGTCCGTCGCAGACGCAGCGGCAGCAGGTTCGAGCAGTACCCGACCACCTGGTCCAGCTCCGGCGGGCGGCGGGCCGCCAGGACCGGGACGACGATGTCGTCCTGCCCCGTCACCTGGTGCAGCACGGCGCCCCAGGCCGCGATCAGGTAGGCGAACACCGTCGCGCCCTGCTCTCGGGCGGTGTCGCGCATCCGGTCGCAGAACTCGGAGTCGAGCTGGACGCTGTGCCGCACGGCCCTGTAGGGGAAGGGCCCGGACGTTCCGGACCCGGGCAGCTCCGGAGCCGCCGCGCCCTGGAGCAGAGTGCGCCAGTGGTCCCGGTGCTCGGCTGTGTCGGGGCCGCCGACGACCCGCTCGTGCCACGCGACGTAGTCCCGGAACTGCACCGCGGGCGGCAGCAGGGGCCGGACATCCTGACAGCCGGCGTTGTACAGCGCGACGAGGTCGTCGACCAGGACGCTGAACGACCAGCCGTCCACCGCGGCGTGCGCCCCGGAGATCAGCAGCAGATGCCGCTCCGGAGCGGTCCGCACGATCGCGGCGCGGAACACCGGCCCGGCCGCGAGGTCGAGCCGTTGCTCGGCCCAGGACTGCCGGAAGCGGTCGAGGTCGTCGTCATCCGGGCAGACGTGTTCGGTCAGAACCTCGTCCAGGACCGTCTCCGCGGCAGGACGCACGACGAGCGTCACGCCATCGGCGGCGAGCGTGGTCCGCAAGGTCTCGTGCCGCGCGACCAGGCCCTGGACGGCGCCGCGCAGCGCGTCCCGGTCCAGCCGACCGTCGAGCCAGAAGCCGACGGACATCTGATACGCCGGCACGCCACCCTCGTCCAGTGCCGCCTGCTGCCGCTGCGCGAGGGTGCTGCGCGGCGCGGGCGGCGGCACCACGGCACCGGCCGGGGCCGCCCCGCCGGGGCCGAGCACACCGTGCTCCCGCAGCTCGGTGACCGAGTCGCGGACCGCTGCCCGGATGTGGTCGAGGTCGGCCTGCTCGTGCGCCGTGGACAGGAAGAAGTTGCGCAGCTCCCAGACGAACACGCCGCGGTCGAGCAGGTTGAAGTACAGCGGGTCCATGTTCTGTTCGTGCTCGAACCGGAAGAGCGAGGAGAACCGGCGGACCTCGATCGGCACGTCGAGCTCGCGGAAGTCGGCGTTCAGCCCGTCGACGAACACCTCGGTCTTGCGATCGAGGTCCCGCTGCAGGGCCGGGCCCTCGCCGCGAAGGTGGTTCAGAACCGCCCGGGCCGCCACCATGGTCATCGGATGCTGGGAGAACGTGCCGGCGAAGAAGGTGGACTCCGCGGTCGGGCGGGAGTCGTCGCCGAAGTCCCACACGCCGCCGTCGATCGTGTCCATGATCCCGCCCCGGCCGGCGATCACGCCGATCGGCATGCCGCCGCCGATGATCTTGCCGTACGTGGCCAGGTCGGCCTCGATGCCGTAGAGCCCCTGGACACCGGCCGGGTGGCAGCGGAAGCCGGTCACCATCTCGTCGAAGATCAGCTTCGTGCCGTGCCGGTGGGTGATCTCCCGAACCCGGCGCAGGAACTCGGGGTTCTGCACTCCGGGGGTGCGCAGGGTCACCGGCTCGGTCATCACCGCGGCGAGCCGCGGACCGTGCCTGTCGATGAACTCCAGGGCCTCGTCGGTGCCGAATTCGAGCACGTGCACGTTCTCCACCGCGCGCGCCGGGATGCCCGAGGTGATCGGCCGGGTGGTCCGCACTCCGTTCTCGGAGGAGGCCGCCGCGAGCACGCTGTCCGCGTGACCGTGGTAGGCCGTGGAGAAGACCACGACATCGTCGCGGCCGGTCGCGGTCCGGGCCATGCGCAGGGCGGTCATGACCGCTTCGGTGCCGGTGTTCAGGAAGGCGACCCGCTCCATGCCGGTGAGTTCGATCAGGCCGGCGGCGACCTCCTCGACCGCCTCGGTGCGCGAGGCGATGACGTACCCGAGGTCCAGCCGCTCGCGCAGGGCCGCCATGACGGCGGGCGGGTTGTGACCGAGGAGGTGGACGCCCCAACCCATGGTGAGGTCGACGTACTCGTTGCCGTCGACGTCCCACAGCCGCGCGCCTTGTCCGCGTTCGGCGACGATCGGGTACAGCATCTCCTTGGTCGTCGGCCGGAAGCCGATGGACGAGCGGCTGTCGGCGATCAGCGGGCGGAACCGCTGGGCGAACTCCTTCGAGCCCTTCGTCCTGCTGCCGAACCGCTGGGCCAGGACCTTGAGATACCGGGCACGTTGCTCCGACTCCACGAGGCCGGCTCCGCCGCGCGCACCGGGTGCGAGCGGGGCGGCCTGCCGGGATGAGGCCGGTCGCCCTGCCGGACGGGCTGCCGGCGCCGGTTCGACGACGACCGGTCCGGCGCCCGAGGCGGTACCGCCCGCCAGGAGTTCGAGCTGGCTTCGCATGACGGCGAGCTGTTCGGTGATCAGCCGCTCGACGGCCGTCGTGGCTCCGGGCACCGGAAGGGTGTCGGCCGAGACCGGTGCCACCGGCGCGGGTGCGAAGGTCCGCGGTACGTCGACGGCCGCGGCGATCACGGCACCGGCGGCCGGGGGCGCCGTGGCCTCCGGCGGCGTACCGGCCGACGCGTTCGCCGCCAGGTGCGCCGCCAGCGCGGCCGGCGTGTGGAGGTCGCCGAACAGCTGCCGGAGCGAGACCTTGCAGCCGAAGCGTTCCTCGACCAGCCGCAGCATGCCGAGCAGCGCCATCGAGTCCGCACCGAGTTCGGCGAACGAGACGTCCGGATCCAGCGCGTCCGGCCGGATGTCGAAGTAGCCGCCGATCATCGCGACGACCTCTGGGAGCAGTGGCTCCACGGTGTTCTCCTCGTGGTTCATGTCAGCCGACCCGGTCCAGGTGCGCCGCCAGGCGGTCGATCGTCGGGTTCTTCAGCAGATCGATCGTCGGCAGGGGGACGCCGAGCTCCGTCCCGATCCGGCGGGCGAGCCGCACGGCGAGCATCGAGTCGTCGTCGATGTCGAAGATGCTCTGGTCATAACGGTCGACCTCGGTGCGCAGCACCTCGGTCCACAGCTTCGCCAGCAGCCGCTTCAGCTCCTCGCCGCGCGGCGGGCCGGCGGGGGCCGCCGGCGGCGCCTGGTCCGGTTCGTCCAGCCGCAGCCTGCTGCGATGCAGCGGATGTGCCGGCAGCGGGACCCGGTGGGGCTCCTGGCCGGACCAGTCGGACCAGTCCACCGGCACACCCGCGGTCCACAGTCGGGCCGCGTCGTGGAGCAGCCTCGCCACCGGTGACGACTCGGAGCCGCCGTCCGGGCCGAAGTCGCCCGGCAGCGGTTCGGCCGGGGTTCCGATGACGACCACCGTCGCCCCGTCCTCGGTCCGGCCCCCGAAGGCCGCGGCCAGCCGGCCGCCCTCCCACACGTCCCGGGTCCAGTGCAGCGGGTCGAGGGCTCGCGACTCGGGCAGCTCGCCGCCCACGACGGCCGACAGGATCGGGACACGCGGGACCCGCGGCCGCACCGCCGGCGGGCCGTCGAGCAGCCCGGCCCGCCAGGACAGCAGAGCCAGCGCCTCGGTCTCGTCGAGGACCCCGCTGAAGCAGGCCGCGAGGACTTCACCGGCTCCGGCGCCGCCGACCGCGTCGGGCCGCGCGCCGGATTCGGCCCACAGCGTCGCAAGCACCAGTCCGGCGGTCGTCTGTGCGGCCGGCGGACTCTGCGCGCCGATCAGGACGCTGTCGGTGGACCGCTGCGCGATCTCGGCCACGGCCGGCACTCGCTCGGCCAGCACCCGGAAATCCTCGACCGGGACCTCGCCGAACAAGAACGACACGGCCGGGGCGGCCTCCGCCGGCGGCCCCGCCGCGGCCCCCGCGGCGATCGCCCGTAGTCCGGCCACGGCGGTGGCGTGGTCGTGCGCGACGACCGCGCGGCGATGCGCGAACCCGCGCCGGCCGGCCCGCAGCGTGTAGTCGGTGTCGGCGAGGTCGGGGGCGTCCGGCCGCGCCAGCACGTCGGCCAGCCGGCCGGCCAGCTCGCACAGCGCCCGGTCGTTCTTGGCGCTCACCGCGAGCAGCCGGGGACCGGCGTCCGGCGTCGGCCGCGCGGGCAGCGTTGGCGCCTCCTCCAGCACGACGTGCGCGTTGGTGCCGCCGATGGCGAACGAGCTGACCGCGGCCCGCCGCGGGGTCGGGCCCGGCTGCCACGCAATCGGCAGAGTGTTGATGTGGAACGGGCTACCGGCCAGCTCGATCTCCGGGTTGGGCCGGGTGAAGGTCGGGTGACCGGGGATCTCCCGGTGCTGCAGGGCCAGCACCGTCTTGATGAACCCGGTGATCCCGGCGGCGGCGGCCAGGTGCCCGACATTCGCCTTGGCCGAGCCCAGCGCGCACTGCCCGGGCCGGGCGCCACCGTCGGCGAAGGCTTCGCTGAGAGCGGTGAACTCGATGGGGTCGCCCAGGGCGGTCGCGGTCCCGTGCGCCTCGACGTACGTGATGCTGTCGCTGTCCACCCCGGCGACCGCGTGCGCCTCGCTGATCACCGCCCGCTGCCCTTCGACGCTCGGAGCGGTGTAGCCGATCTTGTCGGACCCGTCGTTGTTGACCGCCGATCCCTTCAGCACGGCCAGGATCCGGTCGCCGTCCTCGATCGCCTCGGCCAGCCGCTTCAACGCCACCAGGCCGACGCCGTCGCCGAACGTGGTGCCGTCGGCGTCCGCGTCGAAGGGACGGCACCGGCCGTCCGGGGAGAACATCATCCCCTCGCGGTACACATAGCCCGGATACGCGTTGGCGATCACCGAGACGCCACCGGCCAGCGCGATGTCGCATTCCCCCGCGATCAGGCTCTGAGCGGCCACGTGCACCGCGACCAGCGAGGTCGAACAGGCGGTCTGCACGGCGACGCTCGGCCCCTTCAGGCCCAGCTTGTAGGAGATCCGCGTGGTCAGATAGTCCTTGTCGTTGGCGACCATGAGCTCGATGCCGTCGTAGGTCAGCAGGTCGCAGGACCGGGCGACGACGTTCGTCAGGTACGTGTTCATCGCCGCGCCGGCGAACACCCCGACCGCCTGATCACCGGCCCCGCCGGAGTAGCCGATGGTGTCGAGCAGTTCCGACGCGACCTCCAGCATGATCCGCTGCTGGGGATCGATCAGCTTCGCCTCGCGCCGGGTATAGCCGAAGAACTCGGGGTCGAAGTCGAAGGCGTCGGGCAGGACGGCCGCTCGCCGGACGTAACGCGGATCGCGCACCACCCGCTCGGGCACACCGGCCGCGAGGAGTTCATCGTCGGTGTAGGTGGTCAGCAGCTCGTCCCCGGCCCGCAGTCGGCTCCAGAACGTGTCCACGTCGGGGGCGCCGGGAAACCGGCCGCACATCCCGATCACGGCCACGTCGTTCGGCCGGATCGTCACGTCGATCTCGTCGGCGTCAGGCATTCTTCCCGCCCCGTTCCCGGGCCCGCAGGCGCGCGTCGCGGACCGTGTCGCCCGCCGGTCGGATGCGTCGGCTCGACGCCCGATCCCGGTCGCGGCCCCTGCCTCCGGCTCCGCCCCCGCCTCCGCCGACGTCGGCGGTCGCGGCATCGGCCCGGCCGAGGCGCGCGGCCAGACTGGCCACGGTCGGATAGCGGAACAGCTCGGACCCCTTCAACGGCGGGTCCGCGGCGTCGTCGGCGAGCAGTTCGTAGACTTGCATCAGCAGCATGGAGTTGCCGCCGAGGTCGAAGAAGTTGTCCTCGCGGCCGATGTCCTGGCGCTGCAGCACCTGCTGCCAGACGGCCGTCACCCGGCGCTCGCGGTCGCTCGGCGCCACGGTGGCGCCGGTTCGCGCGGGCACGCTCGCGAACCGCTCGGCCAGTCGCGCGCGGTCGACCTTCCGACCGGCGTCGAGCGGGAAGGCGTCGACGAACCCGATCGCGGTGGGCACCATGTGAGGCGGCAGCGTGGAACGCAACTCCGCTCTCAGGGCACCTTCCGTCAGGTTCGACCCCGGCTCGGGAATCACGCAGGCGACGAGGCGTTGGTCGTCGCCGCCCGCGCCGACGACCAACGCCGTCGACCTTTTGACACCGGGCACCTGGTCCAGCTGGGCTTCCACGCCTTCCAACTCGACCCGGAACCCGCTGATCCGCACCTGGTTGTCGACACGTCCCAGGATCTCCAGTTGCCCCCGGGTGTTGACCCGCGCCAGATCGCCGGTGCGGTACAGCCGGCCCCGCGGTTCGAGCGGGCTGTCGAGGAAGCGTTCCTTCGTCAGCTGCGGCTGGTTGAGGTAACCCCGGCTGACGCACTGTCCGCCGATGTGCAGTTCGCCGGTGAACTCCGGCGGCACGGGCTGCCCGTACTCGTCGAGGACGTGGACCCGGGCGTTCGCCAACGGGAGTCCGACCGGCACGATGGTTCCCGCGCAGTCTTCGGGCCGGACGGGCTGCGCGGTGGCCCAGAGCGTGGTCTCGGCCGAGCCGTACATGTTCCACAGCGTCCCGCACCACTCGTGGACGGTCCGGGCGAGCGGCGCGGGCAGGGGCTCGCCGCACGAGAAGACGTGCCTCAGCGCCAAACCCTGGGTCCCGGTGCGCCGGACCACGGCGGACAGGCCGTGCAGGGCGGAGGGGGTCCGGACCAGGTGTGTGACCCGTTCCTCGACGAGCAGCGTGTGGAAGAGGTCGGGCGATCGGGCCGCCCCCGACGGCACGACGACCAGGCACGCCCCGGCCAGCAGGGTGCCCCACAGCGACAGATCGGAACCGGCCGGGTGGAGGAACGCCCCGACCGCGGTCTCGTCGATGACGACGTGCTCACGCATCGACTCCAGCAGCGTCAGGACATTGCCGTGCTCGATGTCGATCCCCGTGGGCGTCCCGGTCGAGCCGGAGGCGTAGACGGTGCAGGCCACGTCGCCGGCGCGCGGCAGATCGCCGGGCTCGCCGACCGGCGGCAGCTCGGCCTGCGGCATGACCAGGACCGGCACCGCGGCACCGTCCAGCAGACCGGCCAGGTCCGGCTGGGTGAGCACCACGTGCGCTCCGCTGTCCTCGAGCACCGTCCGCCGCCATGCCGCGGGATGCGACGGGTCCAGGACCACGTAGGCCGCCTGGGCCCGCTGGACCGCCACGATCGCGGTCACCGTGTCGAGGGAGGGCTCGAGCAGGAGGGCGACCCGGCTGCCCGGCCCGACGCCCTCGGCCCGCAGCCGGGCCGTCCAGCGCCCGGCCAGCTCGTCGAGCTCGGCATACGTGAGCCGGTCGCCATCGCAGCGCACCGCCGTTCGATCGGCGTGCTGCTCCGCGGCCTGCCGGAAGCGGGCCGCCAAGCTGTCGTCCGACGCGACGGACACCGGCACGGGGTGCCGGTCGACGCCGTGCCCGGCCTCGCTCAGGATCGGCAGGTCCGTCACACTGCGGTCCGGGCCGGCGACCGCGGCCCGCAACAGCGTCGTGTAGTGCTCGGCGGCACGGCCGGCCGCGGCGGCGGAGAAGACGGACTTGCGGTACTTGAGCACCGCGACGAGCCGGTCGCCGTCGTGGACCACTTCGAGCATGAGCTCGAGCTGGTTGTCCTGCTTGTCCAGCGGGAACGGCGCCGCGGTCAGTCCGGCCCAGGCGGCCGGGGACGCGCCTTCGTCGGCCACGTGGAGGGCGGCGTGCGCCGGATGCCGACCGGACTTCTGATAGATGAACATCGTCTGGAAGATCGGGTTGCGGCCGTCCGCCCGGCGCGGTGCCAGCTCGCTGACGAGCAGCTCGAACGGATAGTCCTGGTGCTCGAACGCCTCGGCGACGGTGCGGCGGGTCCGGCCGAGCTGCTCGCGGAACGAGACCGCGTCGCTCAGGTCCGCACGCAGCACGACGGGGTTCATGAAGTTCCCGACGCATTCGGTCAGCGCCGGGTCGGTACGGCCGGCGAACGGGCTCCCGACGAGCACGTCCCGCCGGCCGGTGTAGCGGCCGACCATGACCTGAAAAGCCGTCAGCAACACCACGTAGGGTGTGACCGCTTCCGCCTTGGCCAGCGCGAACACGTCCGCGGCAAGGTCCGCGGGGATGGGGAACATGAGCGAACCGCCGCCGTCGGCGTCCGCCGGGTCCAGATCGAACCGGGGCCATTCGGTCGGCTCCAACTGACCGGACAGCTGGGCGTGCCAGTAGGCGCGGGCCCGGGCGCCCCGGTCGTCGGCGATCAGCGCACGCTGATACGCGACGAAGTCGCTGTACGGATTGTTGCGCCCGGGCAGCCCCGCCGGGCGCCGTTCGACCTCGGCGGCGTAGAGCTGCTCGAGTTCGGCCAGCATGGTGCCGAGCGACCAGAAGTCGCACACCACATGATGGGCTGCCAGCAGAACGACCGCTTCTCCGGGCGCCACCCGGTATGCCCGCGCTCGAAGGGGCGACCCGGTCACGAGGGCGAACGGCTCGCGATAGGCGGCACGCACTGCCTCCTGGAGTTCTCCTTCGGTCCACTGACGCGCGTCCAGCTCGGCGAAGTCGGGTTCGAGCCAGCCGTGAACGATCTGACGGCCCGCGGGTCCGTCCCCGTCGTCGGCGCCCGCCCGGCCGAAGGTGGTCCGCAGCGCCGCGTGCCGCCCAACGAGCGACTGCAGCGCGCGGTGGAACGCGGCGGAGTCGAATCCGCCCGTGAACCGGGCGGTGAGGGCGACGTTGTAGGACGCGCTGTCCGGGTCCATCTGATGCAGCGTCAACAATGAGCTCTGCGCGTACGAGAGCGGATGCTCGGTGCGCGCCTGTCCGGCCCGTGCCCGAAGCGCCGTCTCCAGCTTCTTCCGGAGGTCGTAGTCAGTCATGAGTGTCACTCCTCGGTCGATCCGACGGGGGTGGAAGCGCCTGGGCCTGTCCACAGAGGCAGGAGGGCGTGCAATTGGTCCTCGGTCAGCGCGTCGAGCGAGGCCAACAGTCGCTCCGCCTCCTCGGGCGAGACCTGGTCCGGCCCGCCCGCCTCGTCACCGGTCCCCGCCCCGAGCTCGAGCCCGAAGACCTCGACGACCGGCCGGCCGGCGTCGTCGACGACCGAGACGTCGAGGACCTCTCGCGCCGTCTCACCCGCCCGGTGCCGGACCACCGCGACTCCGGACCCCGCAGCGCTCGCCGATTCGTGGATCACGACCCGCTCGATCCGGAACGGCAGCTCGGTGGACGGCGTCGGCGTCGGCCGATCCGCTCCCGGCCGATCACCGACCGTCCGCCCTCTCGCACGGAACGGCGCGTGGTACCTCACCCAGTCGACCGGAATCCCCGCCTCTTCCACGTGGGTCAGGTGCTCCAGGACCGTCTCCGAATCCGGTGTCCGGGGCGACAGCCCCGCCAGCCAGAGCTCGCTCCCGTCGCTCTGCGCCCGGCCGGCCGTGGTCAGCGTCCGTCCGGGCCCCACCTCCAGGAAGACCGTGCAGCCGCCGTCCATCAGTGCCCGGACTCCCCCCATGAACCTGACCGGCGAGGTGAGCTGCCGGCCCCAGTACTCCGCGCCGAGCTCCCCGTCCGCGGCCCACCCCCCGGTGAGGTTCAGCGCCAGCGGCACGGCCGGGGGCCGGTGCCGGATCCGGCCCGCCGCCGCGACCAGCGCCGGGACGGCCGGGGCGACCGCCGTCGAGTGGAAGGCGTGGGTGGTCTCCAGCGGGATCGTCAGCCAGCCCCGCCGCTCGAACGCCGCCACCAACTCCCCCATCGCCCCGTCGGTCCCCGAGACGACGATCCGCTCCGGGGCGTTGTACGCGGCCACCGACGCCGCGTCGCCGTGTGCCGCGACCAGGCTTTCCAGCTCCGCCGGGTCAGGACCGCCCACGGCGACCATCCGGCCGGCGCCGGGCACGGACGCGAAGGCCCGACCGCGGGCGCTGACGAGTTCGAGCCCTTCCTCGACGCCGAACACCCCCGCCACGCAGGCGGCCGCGTATTCGCCGAGGCTGTGGCCGACCACCGCGTCCGGCCGCACCCCGCACGAGGTCCAGAACTCCGCCAACGCGACCTGCAGCAGGAAGACCGCGGGCTGGAGCAGCTCGGCCCGGGTCTGGGCGGCCGGGTCGGCGAACACGTCGAGCGGATTGACGCCGGTGAGTCGGCGGAACTGATCGGCGTGCCGGTCGATGCCCGCACGGAACAACGGGTGTGCGCGATGGAGCTCGACGCCCATGCCGACGTACTCAGAACTCTGCCCCGGAAACAGGAACCCGGTCGAGGGATCACCGTCCGAATCCGACATGACCTGAGCATTGTTGTACGGCATTCCAGGCACGAAGGAACTCCAACCGATCTGTCAAGTCTGGAAAAATTCAGCGACGTGAGCCCGCGACGACATCCAACGGGCCGGAACGGGATGACACCGATTTCCAGAAGAGGTCGAAGCGCCGCTGATCGAGGGCGCTGTCACCGAACCACGAACATATGGGCCGGGACACCGTCCACCACAAGGTGATATCGGCTCGATGTCTTGCCGGCGAGACAGACTTTCCGTCTCGGCCTCCTGATGCTGATGCGACTCACCTGGCACGAGGAATCGACCCCCGTGACCGGATCACCGGGTCAGGACGCCTCGCCGACCAGTTCACTCAGCACGTCGCTGAGGTCGCTGAGCAACGGGTTCTTGAGGATGACGCCCGTGATCCGGGATATCCCGAGCTCCTGACGGAGGGCCTGGCCGAGGCGGACGGCGATGATGGAGTTGCCGCCCACCGCCAGGAAGTCGTCGGCGATGCCGATGTCCGGCTTCCCCAGAAGCTCCCGTACCTTGCCCACCACCAGCTCGTCCATGGGGTTGCGGAACTCGCTGTCGACCGTCATCTGACCACCTCTCGCAGGCCGGCGGGACGCATGTCCGACCAGTGCGCGGACACGTATTCAAGACAGTTCGTCCGTGTGTCCGCGTCGTGCGCGACCGCCCAGCCGGCGGGCACGGCCTGGGACGCCGGCCACAGCGAGTACTGCTCCTCGCCGTTGACCAGGACCAGATGAACGGCTTCCTCGTCTTCGAACGGATTGGCCACGGCTCTCCTGTGTGAACGAAACCTGATTTCCCGAAGGACGGGTTCATCGTGGCGCTTGTCTCGCCGGCGAGACAACTCTCCGTCGGCCGTTTTCCCTCGCGGTCCGCGGTGGGTGCGGCCGTGAAGAACGCGGGTGCTATGAATCAGCAACGGGCGCATTTATTGACCGATGTTCGCCACACACCCCCGACTCCGAACCCGCACTCCGCTGGGGAGAACACACGATGGATCTCAGCCTCTTCTATTTCGCCAACGACAGCGGAGGCGCCGAGTCCGACCGGTACCGGTTGTTGCTCGAAGGCGCCCGCTTCGCCGACGAGAACGGCTTTGCGGCGGTGTGGACCCCGGAACGCCATTTCCACCCCTTCGGTGGGACCTATCCGAACCCCTCGGTGACCAGTGCGGCGATCGCCGCGACGACGGATCGTGTCAAGATCCGGGCGGGCAGCGTCGTGGCACCGCTGCATCACCCGCTGCGGATCGCCGAGGAGTGGTCCGTGGTGGACAACATCTCCCGGGGCCGGGTCGGGGTGTCCTTCGCCTCCGGCTGGCACGCCGTCGACTTCGCCCTGAACCCGGCCGCCTTCACGAACCGCCGGACGGAGATGTACGAGCGGATCGAGCAGGTGCGCGCCCTGTGGCGCGGCGAGTCGATCGAGGTCACCGACGGCGCGGGCAGCCAGGTGAAGGTGCGCTCGTTCCCGCCGCCGGTCCAGGCCGACCTGCCGATCTGGGTCGCCAGTGTCGGCGACGTCGAGACCTTCCGGAGCGCCGGCCGCATCGGAGCCGGACTCCTCACCCATCTGCTCGGCCAGACTCCCGAACAGCTGGCGCACAAGATCTCCGAGTACCGGAAGGCCGCGGCCGACGCCGGTTGGCCGGGCCACGTCGTGGTGATGGTGCACACGTACCTCGGCGAGGACACCGACAGCGTCCGAGAGCTGGTCCGGCCGTCGCTGAGCGACTACATGCGCAGCTCACTCGGACTCATCCTGGCGTCGGACCTCAGCACCGGAGACCTGGAGCCGGACGAGATCGACATGCTCGTGGAGCGGGCCTTCGAGCACTACTTCGACAACGTCGGCCTGCTCGGCTCGGTCGCCAAGGGCGAGCAGGTCGTGGCGCGCCTCGCGGAACTGGGCGTGGACGAGATCGCGTGCCTCATCGACTTCGGACTGCCGACGGACGAGGTCATGACGGGCCTGACCTACCTCAAGCAACTCCAGGACGCATGCGGCACCGACGCCCCCGACGACCACACACCCTGCCCCTGACCGCCCCGCCGGACGGCCAAGGCCACGGCCGTCCCCCGAACGGGACCGCGGTCCACACGTCGAAGTGCGGCCCGTGCGTCAGATGACGCACGGGCCGCAGACTCGAAGAAACAGCGGGTCAGGCGCCCTTGTTAATCGGCTCCAGGATCGCCACGCACTCCACGTGGTGGGTCATCGGGAAGAGGTCGAAGACGCGGAGGGTGCGGACCTTGTAGCCGTTCTCCTTGAAGTAGCCGAGGTCGCGGGCCAGGGCCGCCGGGTCGCAGGCCACGTACGCGATGCGGCGCGCCGAGAGGCCCGTGATGTGGCGGACCGTCTGCTTGCCCGCGCCCGCGCGCGGGGGGTCCAGGACGACCAGGTCGCATTCCGTGATGCCGGTCTTCGGGAGGATCTGCTCGACCTTGCCCTGCTCGATGCGGACCCGCGGGAAGTCCGCCAGGTTGTGGCGGGCGTCCTCCACCGCGCGCTTCGTCGACTCGATGCCGAGCACCGCGCCCGTCTCGCCCAGGCGTTCCGCGAGTGCGCCCGCGAAGATGCCGACGCCGCAGTAGAGGTCGAGGGCCATCTCGCCCTTGCGCGGCATCAGGCCCTGCATGACGGCCTTGATCAGGGTGTCGGCGGCCTGCGGGTGGACCTGCCAGAAGCCGCCCATGCCCACGCGGTACGTACGGCCGTCCGCGCGCTCCCGTACGAAGGGGCGGCCGTGGACGCGGTGGACCCCGCCGTCCTTCTCCTCCACGCGCAGGACGGAGACCGGCTTGTCCAGCTCCACCAGGGGGAGGCGGGCGCCGGGGCGGGGGGTCAGGACGACCTGGCGGTCCTGCGAGCCGGTCGCCGCGATCGCCTCGACCGTGGCCATCTGCGGCCAGTCCTGCTGCTCGATGCCGAGCTCCGAGACACCCGGGGCGGCGATCATGCAGTGGTCGATCAGTTCGATGTCGTGCGAGCGGTGCTTGCGCAGGCCCGCGTTGCCGTCCTCGTCGATGGCGAACTGCACGCGGGTGCGCCACTGCGGCACCTGCCCGGCCGGCAGCTTGTCGCCCTCGGCGGGCATCACGGTGCCGTCCCAGCCGGCTTCCTCCGGGGTGAGCCCGGCGAGCCGCTTCAGCTGCTCGGCGACGACCTCGCCCTTGAGCCGGCGCTGGGCGCCGGGCTTGGCGTGCTGCCAGTCGCAGCCGCCGCACTTGCCGGGGCCGGCGTACGGGCAGGGGGCCGCGACGCGGTCCTTGGAGGCGTCGAGCACGGTGATCGCGTCGGCGCGCAGGTAGCGGGAGTCGACGTCGCCCTCGGTGACCTTGGCGACGATCTTCTCGCCGGGCAGGGTGTGGCGGACGAAGAGGACGCGGCCGTCCTCGGTCCGGGCGATGCAGTGCCCGCCGTGCGCAACGGGGCCGACCTCGACCTCGTACTCCTCCCCGACCAGTGACTGCTTCTCGTTCTGCTCGACGCTCGTCATGGTGGGGAGACTCCAAAAAACCGAAAACGGAAAACGGCCGGACGACCGACCCACCAGTTTACGTGGATCTCGTCCGGCCGTTCACCAACCTGCCGCCGGGTCAGCCCTTGGAGGAGGGCGCCTTCGGGGGTCGCGGGGTGTCCACCGGGCCGCGGCGCACCGCGCCCGGGGCGTTCCAGTCCTGGCGCTTCTTCGCCCGCCGCTTGGCGAGCTCGGAGGACTCCAGCTGGTAGGGCACCGAGGTGACCATCACACCGGGGGTGAAGAGCAGCCGGCCCTTGAGGCGCAGCGCGCTCTGGTTGTGCAGGAGGTGTTCGTACCAGCGGCCGACGACGTACTCGGGGATGTAGACGCTGACCGCGTCGCGCGGGTTCTCGCTGCGCAGGCCCTTGACGTACTCGACCACCGGGCGGGTGATCTCGCGGTACGGCGAGTCGAGGATCTTGAGCGGGACGTTGATCCCGCGCCGGTCCCATTCCTCGCGCAGGGCCTTGGTCTCGGCCGGGTCGACGCTGATGCTGAGCGCTTCCAGGGTGTCCGAGCGGGTCAGCTTGGCGAACGCCAGGGCGCGCAGCGTGGGCTTGTGGACCTTGGAGACCAGGACGATCGAGTGGACCCGGGAGGGGCGCACGCTGTCGTCGCTGGGGCCCTCGGCGGCGGCGATCTCCGCGGAGACGCGGTCGTAGTGCTTCCGGATCGCGCTCATCGTGCCGTAGAAGATCAACATGCCGAGCAGGGCCACCCACGCACCGTGAGTGAACTTGGTGGCGAGGACGATGACCAGCACCATGCCGGTGAAGAAGGCGCCGAAGGCGTTGATGGCCCGGCTGCGGTGCATCCGGCGGCGGGCGGCGACGTCGTGCTCCGTCTTCAGGTGCCGGTTCCAGTGCCGGACCATGCCGATCTGGCTCAGGGTGAAGGAGACGAACACTCCGACGATGTAGAGCTGGATCAGCTTGGTCGAGTCCGCGTCGTAGATCCAGACGAGCAGGATGGCCGCGCCGGCGAGGAGCACGATGCCGTTGGAGAAGGCGAGCCGGTCACCCCGGGTGTGCAGCTGACGCGGCAGGTAGCGGTCCTGCGCGAGGATCGAACCGAGCAGCGGGAAGCCGTTGTACGCGGTGTTCGCGGCCAGGAAGAGGACCAGCGCGGTGGCCGCGGCCAGCAGGATGAAGAGGAAGCTGCCATCTCCGAAGACGGCCTCGGCCACCTGCGAGATCACCGGGTTCTGGATGTACTCGGGGCCGACCGGGACGCCGTTCGCCAGCAGGTCCTCGGCGGGGTTCTCGGCCATCCTCACGTCGCTGGCCATGGCCAGGCCGATGATCCCGCAGAACATGGTGACCGCCAGGCCGCCCATGTAGGCGAGGGTGGACGCGGCGTTCTTGCTCTTCGGCTTGCGGAAGGCGGGTACGCCGTTGCTGATGGCCTCGACGCCGGTCAGGGCCGCGCAGCCGGATGAGAAGGCCCTCAGCAGCAGGAAGACCATCGCGAAGCCGGCCAGCCCCTGTTGCTCGGGTTTGATCTCGAGGTCGGCGGTCGGCGCCGTCAGGGTCTCGCCGAGGACGATGCCCTTCCAGGCACCCCAGCCGATCATGACGAATACGGCGGCGACGAAGACATAGGTCGGGATCGCGAAGAGCTTGCCGGATTCCTTCACACCGCGCAGGTTCATCAGTGTGAGCAGAAGGATCATGACGGTCGCCGAGAGCACCTTGTGCTCGATGACGAAATGCACCGCGGAGCCGAGATTCTCGACCCCGGAGGAGATCGATACGGCGACGGTCAGGACGTAATCGACGAGCAGGGCGCTCGCCACGGTGAGGCCGGCCCTGGGTCCGAGGTTCGTGTTGGCGACCTCGTAGTCGCCGCCACCGCTCGGGTAGGCGTGGACGTTCTGGCGGTAGGACGCCACGACGGTGAACATCAGCACGACGACCGCGAGCGCGATCCAGGGGCTGTAGTGGTACGCCGACACGCCCGCGATCGACAGGACCAGCAGGACCTCGCCAGGGGCATATGCCACGGACGACAGCGGGTCGGAGGCGAAGACGGGAAGGGCGATCCGCTTGGGAAGGAGTGTTTCTCCGAGGCGGTCGCTGCGTAGCGCCCGGCCGATCAGGATCCGTTTGGGCACGTCGGTCAGTTTGGACACGCAGAGGATCGTAAGCGTTCGAAATCAGACTGACGAACCCCCACCCCCTCATACCGCAATCCCGCCGCAATTCCTCCCCACCCGCAGCACGACTGCGACGCAAGAGGTCCCATGGGTGACCGCCCGTGTGTAGCTTGGGCCATGGTCTGAGACCCTGTTAAACCAGAGCATGCAATGAGGCTGGGAACCAGCGAGTCGCTGACAGCCGGAAGGACGGCCGTGCACATCGTCATCATGGGTTGCGGAAGGGTGGGCTCCGCCCTCGCGCAAACCCTGGAACAGCAGGGGCATACGGTCGCCGTCGTCGACCAGGACCCCACCGCATTCCGCCGACTCGGCGCCGGCTTCGGCGGCCGCCGCGTCACCGGTGTCGGCTTCGACCAGGACACCCTGAGGGAGGCGGGAATCGAGGACGCGGGCGCCTTCGCCGCCGTCAGCAGTGGTGACAATTCCAACATCATCGCCGCCCGCGTGGCCCGCGAGATGTTCGGCGTCGAGAACGTCGCGGCCCGCATCTACGACCCCAAGCGCGCCGAGGTCTACCAGCGCCTCGGCATCCCCACCGTCGCCACCGTGCGGTGGACCGCCGACCAGATGCTGCGCCGGCTGCTCCCCTCGGGCGCCGAGCCGCTGTGGCGCGACCCGAGCGGCGGGGTGCAGCTCGCCGAGGTGCACACCTCCCCCGCCTGGATCGGCCACAAGGTCAGCAAGCTCCAGGAGGAGACGGGCGTCCGCGTGGCGTTCCTCACCCGCCTGGGCGAGGCGATGCTGCCCACGTCGGCGACGGTCCTGCAGGAGGGCGACCTCGTCCACGTGATGATGCGCACGGACGAGATCGACAAGGTCGAGGCGGCGTTCGCCGAAGGGCCTGAGGAGGCACACGCATGAGGGTCGCGATCGCCGGTGCAGGCGCGGTGGGCCGCTCCATCGCGGGTGAACTGCTGGAGAACGGTCACGAGGTGCTCCTGGTCGACAAGGCCCCGACGGCCATCTCGGTCGAGCGGGTCCCGCAGGCCGAGTGGCTGCTGGCCGACGCCTGCGAGATCACCTCGCTGGACGAGGCCGCGTTGCAGCGCTGCAACGTGGTCATCGCGGCCACCGGTGACGACAAGGTCAACCTCGTCGTCTCGCTGCTCGCCAAGACCGAGTACGGGGTCCCGCGCGTGGTGGCCCGCGTCAACAACCCGAAGAACGAGTGGCTCTTCAACGAGTCCTGGGGCGTCGACGTCGCCGTCTCCACGCCGCGCCTGATGTCGGCGCTGGTCGAGGAGGCCGTGAGCGTCGGCGACCTGGTACGGCTGCTGCGCTTCAGCCACGGCGACGCCAACCTCGTCGAGCTGACCCTGCCGGCTGACTCCTCGGTCGCGGGCACCCAGATCGGCGACATCTCCTGGCCCGAGGACACCTCGCTGGTCACGATCATCCGGGGCAACCGGGTCCTCACCCCGCACGGGGAGGAGACCCTGGAGCCGGGCGACGAACTACTCTTCGTGGCCGCCCAGGCCCGCGAGGAGCAGCTGGAGGACCTCCTCCAGGCCCGCCGCTAGCCCTGCGGGCCCGCTGGACGACGAAGGGGGCGCCCCCGGCCGGGGGCGCCCCCTT
>NZ_JBGBPT010000032.1:69546-71622 GCF_041106355.1 Streptomyces sp. BF23-19
GGGACCGGCCCTCCCGGGTCGGTCCCGCCCCTTTCGTCAGCTGTGGGCCGTCAGGTCGTCAGCTGTGGGCCGTCAGGCCTTCGGCCCCTTGGCGGCGGCCTCGGCGGCCTCCTTGGCCTCCCACTCCGCGATCACGTTGATCGGCGGTGGCGCCTTCGCCAGGAAGACCCAGGTGAAGTACACGGCGAGCACCATCGGCGGGAGCTTCAGCGCGACCAGCACCCAGCCCAGCTGCGTCGCGTCCCCCCAGAAGTAGATCGGGAAGAGGATCGCGTACTTGGCGAGGAAGATCAGGCCCCAGGCCAGGCTGGCCTTGACGTACGCCTGCTTGCGCCCGGGGTTGCGGGTGCGCCAGGACAGGTTCTCCTTGAACACCGGCCCCAGGATCACGCCGAGCAGGGGGTAGCCCACCAGCGCCGAGAGCGTGAAGACCACGCCCAGACCCGCGCCGTAGATCATGCCGGGCAGGTAGAAGCCCTTCGCGTTGTCCGTGAAGAGGGCGAAGGCCACGCCCACGCCCACGCCGAAGACACCGCTGAAGGCGTGCTTGACGGTGTCCTTGCGGACGAGCCGCACGATCACCAGCAGGATCGCGACGGCGCCCGCGGCGATCGCGGACATCTGCACGTTCTTGTTGATCGTGAAGATCATCACGAACAGCAGGCCCGGGAGCATCGTCTCCACGGTGCCCCGGATGCCGCCGAAGGCATCGAAGAGCGCCGCCTGGGTCACGGCCTTCTGGTCCTCGGAAGGGCCGGCGGCATGGCGCGGCCCCGCCGGTTCCGGGGTGGTCGGTTTGTCGAGTGACGTCACCGGTCAGTGCTCCTGTCCGAGCGGGCGGAGTTCGTACTTCGGGTTGAAGAGCACCCGACGGCCGTGGGTCATGGAGATGCGCCCCGAAGCGATCATGCGGCGACCGGGCTCGATTCCCACGATCGAGCGACGCCCGAGCCAGACCACGTCCAGCGGGGCCGAGCCGTCGAAGAGCTCGGCCTCCAGGGCGGGGACGCCCGCACGCGGACGCAGGGTGACCGTACGCAGGGTTCCGGTCACCTTGACTATCTGACGGTCGTGGCAGTCGCAGATCCGCGTACACCCCGCGGCTTCTGCGTCCTCCTGCAGCTCCGCCGAATGCAGCTCCTCCTGGGAGGTGGACAGCCGCTCAATCATCCGGCGGAACCGGCCCGCAGGCCTGGCCGGCTTCGCGGGCTTCTCGGGACGCGGTTCAGCACTCATACAGGAAGCGTACCGGCGTGCCCGCTACCGCTCGAAGCGGTATCCCATGCCCGGCTCGGTGATGAAGTGCCGCGGGTGCGAGGGATCCGCCTCCAGTTTGCGCCGCAGTTGGGCCATGTAGACCCGCAGGTAGTTCGTCTCGGTGCCGTACGAGGGCCCCCAGACCTCCTGGAGCAATTGCTTCTGGCTGACCAGCTTGCCGCGGTTGCGGACCAGGACCTCCAGCAGGTGCCACTCGGTGGGCGTCAGCCGTACGTCGCGTCCCTCGCGCACGGCCTTCTTGGCGGCCAGGTCCACCGTGAAGTCGGCCGTCTCCACGATCACCTCGTCCTCGCCGGAGCCCACGGCCGGCTCCGCCCGGCGGACGGCGGCGCGCAGCCGCGCCATCAGCTCGTCCATGCCGAAGGGCTTGGTGACGTAGTCGTCGGCGCCCGCGTCCAACGCCTCGACCTTCTCGTCGGAGCTGTGCCGGGCGGAGAGGACCAGGATCGGTACCCGGGTCCAACCGCGCAGGCCCTTGATCACCTCGACGCCGTCCATGTCGGGCAGTCCGAGGTCGAGGACGACCACGTCGGGGTGGCGGGCGGCCGCGAGCTCCAGTGCGGTCGCGCCGTCGGCCGCGGCGTCGACCTCGTACCCGCGCGCCTTCAGGTTGATCACAAGGGCTCGGACGATCTGCGGCTCGTCTTCCACCACGAGCACCCGGGTCATTGAGGTCCTGCCTTCTGTCGCGTCATCCGATCACGGTCGTGATCACGTTCTATCGGTTCCGTCGGTTCCGTCGGTTCCGTCGGTTCCGTCGGTTCCGTCGGTTCCGTCGGTTCCGTCGGTTCCGTCGGT
>NZ_JBGBPT010000032.1:71722-85938 GCF_041106355.1 Streptomyces sp. BF23-19
TCGGTTCCGTCGGTTCCGTCGGTTCCGTCGGTTCCGTCGGTTCCGTCGGTTCCGTCGGTTCCGTCGGTTCCGTCGGTGCTGCCGCCCGGACGCCGAGCGCCGCGCGCAGGGTGAGCACCATGGTCAGCCCGCCCCCGGGGGTGTCCTCGGCCGTCAGGGTGCCGTCCATGGCCTCGGCGAACCCGCGGGCGACGGCGAGCCCGAGCCCCACGCCGGCCCCGCGCGGGGCGTCCCCGTACCGCTGGAAGGGGGCGAAGATCCGGTCCTTGGCCTGGTCGGGCACGCCCCGCCCGCGGTCGACGACCCGGACCTCGACCCGGTCGCCGAGGCAGCTGGCCGCCACCAGGACGGGCTCCCCCACCGGGCTGTACTTGACGGCGTTCTCCACCACGTTGGCCACGGTCCGCTCCAGCAGCCCCGGGTCCACCGCCACCATCGGCAGCGTCTCGGGCACGTCCAGCAGCACGCTGTCCTCCGGTACGCCGCCCAGCGCCATCGGGACCACCTCGTCGAGGTCGATCTCGCGGATCAGCGGGGTGACGGTGCCGGTCTGCAGCCGGGACATGTCGAGCAGGTTGCCCACCAGGTGGTCGAGGCGGTCGGCGCCGTCCTCGATGCCTTCGAGGAGCTCGGCCCGGTCCTCCTCGCTCCACTCCACGTCGGCGGAGCGCAGGGAGCTCACGGACGCCTTGATGGAGGCCAGCGGCGTACGGAGGTCATGGCTGACGGCGGCCAGCAGCGCGGTGCGGATCCGGTTGCCCTCGGCCATGCGGCGGGCCTCCTCGGCCTCGCCGACCAGCCGCTGACGGTCCAGGACCACGGCCGCCTGCGCCGCGAAGGCGCCGAGCACCCGGCGGTCCTCGGCGGGCAGTACCCGGCCGGACAGGGCCAGGGCCATGTGGTCCCCGATGGGCATGTCCACGTCGGCGTCCTCGGGCCGGGCGACGGGGCTCGGGCCCACGCTGCCGGCCGGTTTCCACGGCTCCACGTCGCCGGCCCGCTCCAGCAGGGCCACGGACTCCATGGCGAAGGTCTCGCGGACCCGCTCCAGCAGGGCGTCCAGCGTGGTCTCGCCGCGCAGCACGCTGCCGGCCAGGAAGGAGAGGATCTCGGACTCGGCACGCAACCGGGCCGCCTGGTGCGTACGCCGGGCGGCCAGGTCCACCACGGAGGCCACCGAGACGGCGACCCCGAAGAAGACGGCGATGGCGACGATGTTCTTGGGGTCGGACACCGTGAACCGGTGCAGCGGCGGCGCGAAGAAGTAGTTCAGCAGCAGCGAGCCGAGGGCGGCGGAGGCCAGGGCCGGCCAGAGCCCGCCGAGCAGTGCGGCCGCCACCGTCAGCGACAGGAAGAGCAGCATGTCGTTGGCGAGGCCGAGATCCGCGTCGACGTGCGTGAGCAGCAGGCACAGCAGGACGGGGAGGACCGTCCCCACCACCCAGCCGGCGACGATCCGGGTCCGCCCGAGCCGGGCCGCCGAGCGCACCACGGGCAGGCCGCGGCCCTTGGCGACGTGCTCGTGCGTGACGATGTGGACGTCGAGGTCGGGCCCCGAGTCGCGGGCGACGCTCGCGCCGACGCCGGGCCCGAAGACGTACTGCCACGAGCGGCGGCGGCTGGAGCCGAGCACGATCTGGGTGGCGTTGACCCCGCGTGCGAAGGCGAGCAGGGCGTCGGGGATGTTGTCGCCGATCACATGGTGAAACGTTCCGCCCAGGTCCTCGACCAGGGTCCGCTGGACGGCGAGCTCCTTCGGCGAGGCGGCGGTCAGCCCGTCGCTGCGGGCGATGTAGACGGCCAGGATCTCGCTGCCGGAGCCCTTGGCGGCCATCCGCGAGGCCCGCCGGATGAGCGTGCGTCCTTCCGGCCCGCCGGTGAGCCCGACGACGATCCGCTCCCGCGCCTGCCAGGTCGTGCGGATGTCGTGCTCGCCCCGGTACTGCTGGAGGTACTCGTCCGCCCGGTCGGCCACCCACAGCAGCGCCAGCTCGCGCAGGGCGGTGAGGTTGCCCGGGCGGAAGTAGTTGGACAGGGCGGCGTCGACCTTCTCGGGCTTGTATATGTTCCCGTGGGCCATCCGTCGGCGCAGTGCCTGCGGGGACATGTCGACCAGCTCGACCTGGTCGGCCCGGCGGACCACCTCGTCCGGCACGGTCTCCCGTTGCCGTACGCCGGTGATCGACTCGACCACGTCGCCGAGCGACTCCAGGTGCTGGACGTTCACGGTGGACACGACGTCGATGCCGGCCCGCAGCAGCTCCTCGACGTCCTGCCAGCGCTTGGCGTTGCGCGAGCCGGGCACGTTGGTGTGCGCGAGTTCGTCCACCAGCGCTATGGCCGGCCGGCGGGCGAGGAGCGCGTCCACGTCCATCTCGGTGAAGGCGGCCCCCCGGTACGTCAGGGCCTTGCGCTCGACCTGTTCGAGGCCGTGGAGCATGACCTCCGTGCGCGGCCGGCCGTGATGCTCGACGAAGCCGACGACGCAGTCCGCGCCGCGCTCCACCCGGCGATGGCCCTCGGAGAGCATCGCGTAGGTCTTGCCCACACCGGGTGCCGCGCCGAGGTAGATCCTGAGCTTGCCGCGTCCCATGCGCCCCATTCTCCGGGACGTCCACACCGCGCACGCACCGATCCGGGGCCCGGCGCCGATCCCTGACGGATCCCTGACGCGACACGGGCACCGCACGGCACGGGCGCGGCACGGCACGGCACGGGCAACGGCGCGGCACGGGCACGGCGCCGACAAGCCGATGGGCCCCACCCCGAAGGAGTAGGGCCCATCGGCCGAAACACATGACGAGCCCCCCTGTGCGCGGGGGCCGTCCGAGGTCAGCGGACCTCGGTGATCTCCGGGCCGCGGTCGAGCTGTCCCATGCCGCCGCCGAAGCGGGAGCCTTCCTGGTCGTCCGTCTGCACGCCGTCCGGCACCATCTGGGCGTCGTTCGGCAGCTTCAGGACGATCGGGTCGCGGGGAGCCATCGGGCCGTCACCGCGGACGACGACGGTGTCCCGGAAGATCTGCTCCAGCACACCCGCCGACTCGGGGCGCACGGCGCCCTGGCCGGAGATGACGCCGCGCAGGAACCAGCGCGGGCCGTCGACGCCGACGAAGCGGACCAGCTGGGCGCCGGTCTGCCCGTCCGGGAGCGGTACGGGCACCTGTGCGCGCAGCTCCCAGCCCAGCGAGCCCTGGGCCTCGTCGATGATGCCGCCCTGCTGGGTGATACCCGCGGCGATCTCCTCGCGGACCTCGCCCCAGATGCCTTCCTTCTTGGGCGCGGCGAAGGCCTGCAGCTGCACGGCACTGTCGCCCAGGACCACGGTCGCGGCCACGATCGCGTCACCGGCGACCTCGACGCGCAGCTCCATGCCCTCGACACCGGGTACGAGGATGCCGCCCAGGTCTACCCGGCCGTCGGCCGGGTTCCCGAGTACCTCGGAGACGTCCCAGGGGCCGTCGGGCCGCGGGGCCGGCGGCAGGTTCACCCGGCGCGGGGCGACACTCTCCTGCTCGCCCGCGTCGTCCTGCTCGGCGACGCCGTCCACGACCTGCTCGGCCGCGCCGCCGTCATGGGCGGAGTCGTTCTTCTTGCGACGTCCGAACACGTCACTGTCCTTCCCGGTCGGTTACGACCGAAGCGTAGCCATTCCCACCCTGCTGACCAGCCCCGGATCCGGCCACGGCCGCATGCCCGCCGGTGGAGCCGAAGCCCCCCTCGGCCCGGGCCGAGCCGGGAAGTTCCGCCACCTCGTGGAAGCGCACCTTCTCGACCCGCTGGACAACCAGCTGGGCGATGCGGTCGAAACGCTCGAACCGGACGCTCTCGCGAGGGTCGAGATTGACCACGATCACCTTGATCTCCCCACGGTACCCGGCATCCACCGTCCCCGGGGCATTCACGAGCGCGAGCCCGCAGCGTGCGGCCAGGCCGGACCGCGGGTGCACGAAGGCGGCGTACCCGTCGGGCAGGGCGATGGAGACTCCGGTGGGCAGTACGGCGCGCTCGCCGGGCTCCAGCTCGGCGGCCTCGGTGGTGACGAGGTCGCAGCCGGCGTCGCCGGGGTGACCGTAAGCCGGAATCGGCACCTCCGGGTCGACGCGGCGGATCAGTACGTCGACCGGCCGGTGGGAGTCGTGGTTGCTCTGGGACATCAGGGGTTCACCTCAAAGGCGCGTGCGCGCCTGACCTGGTCCGGGTCGGCCATCGCCGCCCGGATCTCCTCGGGCCGTCCGTTGTCGATGAAGTGGTCGACCTTCACCTCTATGAAGAGGGCGTCGGCACGTACGGCGACCGGGCCCTGCGGTCCGCCCGTCCGGCCGACGGCCGTGCAGTAGATCTTCCGCCCCGCGACGGCGGTGACCTCGGCCTCCAGGTACAGCACGGTGTCCACCGGCACGGGCCGCACGAAGTCGGTCTCCAGCCGCCCCGTCACTGCGATGACGCGCAGCAGCCAGTTCAGGGAACCCAGCGTCTCGTCGAGCGCGGTGGCGAGCACCCCGCCGTGGGCGAGACCGGGTGCGCCCTGGTGCGCGGGCTTGACGGTGAACTCGGCGGTGACGGTCACGCCCTCGCCCGCCCGAGCCTCCAGGTGCAGTCCGTGGGGCTGGCCCCCGCCGCACCCGAAACAGTGCTCGTAGTGCGCGCCGAGGAGCTCGCCGGGGGCGGGCGCGTCAGGGTGCCTGACCGGCGCGGAGGCGTCGGCCGGGGGCGTCAACGCTGTGTTTCGTCCACTCACAGCCGCAGACCTTACCCGCGCGGCTACCCACCGGTCGCCTCGTGGCAGGCTTGGCCGTATGCAGCTCTCCACCGCGCACCACGACGAACGTCTGACCGCCCCCCGCTCATGGTGGGGCATCGCCGTACTGGTCGGCCTCGCCTGCGCCTTGATGCTGCTGCCGCTGGGCACGATGCCGCTGCTGGCCGGGCTGGTCGGGGGCACCGCGCTGGCCGGGCTGGTCGTGAGCTCGTACGGTTCCGCGCGCGTGCGCGTGGTGGGCGGTGCGCTGGCGGCCGGGGACGCGCGGATCCCGGTGACGGCCCTGGGTGAGCCCGAGATCCTGGACGCCGAGGAGTCGCGCGCCTGGCGCACGTACAAGGCGGACGCGCGGGCCTTCATGCTGATGCGCAGCTACGTGCCGACCGCGGTCCGCGTCGAGGTCACCGATCCGGCCGACCCGACCCCGTACGTCTACGTGTCCACCCGCGAGCCGAAGGCCCTGGTGGCGGCCCTGCTCGCCGCCCGCGACCAGGCGGCCTGAGCGGCCGGTGGGACCGGTGGGGCCGGTGGCCCGGCCGGGACGGATCTCCCCGGCGGGGGACCTCAGCCGTGCGCGGAGGGATCCGCGGCCTCCAGTGCGATCCTGGCGGCCTCGGGAAGGGGCTGTACGGGCCGCTCCAGGGGCGGCAGGGAGTTCAGGGCCTCCCAGTCCACGGCCCGCCTCCGCAGGTCACCACGGACCTTCTCGGCGAGCTTGCGGGTGTCCCGTCGGTTCATGACCGCGCCGACGGCGGCGCCCACCATGAACGGCATGAGGTTCGGCAGGCTGCGGAACATCCGCTTCATGATCTGCTGGCGCAGTTCGCGCTTCATCTGCCCGCCGAGCGCCGCGTTCAGCGTGGTCGGCTTGGTCAGGTCGACCCCGCGCTCCTCCGTCCAGGCGGTCAGGTAGGCGAGGCTGCGCTCCTTGACGCCGCCCTGGGGGCGTCGGCCGTACACCTCGTGGAGTTCGGCGATGAGTTTGAGTTCGATGGCCGCGACCGCGGTGATCTCGGCCGCCAGTTCCGCCGGCATGGCGGGCGGCACGGGCAGCATGGCCGCGGCGCCGATTCCCGCGCCCACGGTCGAGGTGGCGGCGCAGGCGCCCGAGATCAGCTTTTCGGCGAGCTGCTCGGGGCCGAGGCCCGGGAACTGCGCGCGCAACGTCGCGAGGTCCCGAACCGGAACGCGCGGTGCGTTCTCGATGATCCTGTCGGTGACGTACAGGGCGGCGTTCCTGACACTTTCGCCGCCCTTGCGCACACCGTTCTTGACGGCTTGCATCCGACGAGCCCCGAAGCCGTGCCGGGACCCTTCGTCGGGATCGGTTTCCGACGGCACCGCCGGGGCGGTGTCGGAAGGTATGGCGATCGCCGCACTGGCGGAGCCGCCGGAAGCCCCAGGAGCCGTTTCCGGATCCATGGATGCCACCTGCGTCTCCGCCGGATCACCAGATTTCCGGAAGCGTCGCTTCCGAAAGGGTGTGGAGCCAGCCACGGCCGACGCCTATCAGTCGCAGTCGCGACAGATCGGCTGACCGTTCTTCTCACGTGCCAGCTGGCTGCGGTGGTGCACCAGGAAGCAGCTCATGCAGGTGAACTCATCGGCCTGCTTGGGCAGGACCCGGACGGCCAGCTCCTCGTTGGAGAGGTCCGCGCCGGGAAGCTCCATGCTCTCGACAGAGTCGAATTCGTCCATGTCCGCGGACGAGGTCGACTTCTCGTTGCGCCGAGCCTTCAGCTCTTCGATGCTGTCGTTGTCGACGTCATCGTCGGTCTTGCGCGGGGTGTCGTAGTCCGTTGCCATTGTTCGCTCTCCCCCTCTGGGTGTTAGCGGTGTCTCAGCGCACGTAACGCACGAGAGGCCGGACTTGTGCCCGACCTGAGGCGGAGATTTTGCCTCACATCAAGGTCTGTTACTCAATCGACACCCAGCCGCCCGCCCGAAGGACGATTGGCTGGGATGACGAGCGGGACCGTACACGGTCCGAGGGCCGTCATGCACAAACGCCACCCCGTGTATTTCCCGCCATCCGGGGGGCCGGAAACCCGGACTTCCCGGGCTTTCCGGCCGCGTCGGGGTCACCGAACGCACATGGCCCGACACCGACCACTGTGATCGATCACACAGGGCCGGTTGTTTTCACAGGGCAAGCATTCAGCCAAAAGCGAACACGAGGCCGGGGTCTCACAAGGGAAGAGTGACACGCATCACGAGGCCACCGCCTTCCCGGGGCATCGCCTGGATCCTGCCGCCGTGTGCGCGCGCCACGGAGCGCGCGATCGACAGACCCAGTCCGACACCCTTGTCGCTGCCCGTGCGCTCCGTACGCAGCCGCCTGAAGGGCTCGAAGAGGTTGTCCACCTCGTACGCGGGAACAACGGGACCCGTGTTCGATACCAGGAGGACCGCCTGATCGTGCTGGGACTCGGTGACGACCTCCACCCAGCCGTCCTCCGCCACGTTGTACCGGACGGCGTTCTGCACCAGGTTCAGGGCGATCCGCTCCAGCAGCACCCCGTTGCCCTGGACGACGGCCGGCGCGCGCTCGCCGCGGATCGCCACGCCCTTCGCCTCGGCCTCGCCGCGCACCTGGTCGACGGCGCGCGAGGCGACCTCCGCCAGGTCCACAGGTTTGCGCTCGACGATCTGGTTCTCGCTGCGGGCCAGCAGCAGCAGGCCCTCGACCAGCTGCTCACTGCGCTCGTTGGTGGCCAGCAGGGTCTTCCCGAGCTGCTGGAGCTCGACCGGGGCCCCGGGATCGGAGAGGTGGACCTCCAGCAGCGTCCGGTTGATCGCGAGCGGGGTCCTCAGCTCGTGCGAGGCGTTCGCCACGAACCTCTGCTGGGCCGTGAAGGCCCGCTCCAGCCGGTCGAGCATCTCGTCGAAGGTGTCTGCGAGCTCCTTGAGCTCGTCGTCCGGCCCGTCCAGCTCGATCCGCCGGGTCAGGTCGGAGCCGACCACCCGGCGGGCGGTCCGGGTGATCTTGCCGAGCGGCGAGAGCACCCGGCCGGCCATCGCGTAGCCGAAGGCGAAGGCGATGATGCTCAGGCCCAGCAGGGCCATGAGCGACCGGCTCAGCAGGTCGTCCAGGGCGTGCCGGCGCTGTTCGAGGACGCACTGGTTGACCGCCGCGTTGAACTGCTCCGGCTCCAGCGGGCCGCCCATCACGCCCGAGCAGTTGGTGCTGGAGACCTTGACCTGGCCGCCGACGATCTGGAACGGCAGCGCGTTGCCCTGCCGCAGCGCCTGCGCCGCCAGCAGGTAGATGATCGACAGCAGCAGGATGCCCGCGATCAGGAACATCCCGCCGTACAGCAGGGTGAGGCGTATGCGGATGGTCGGCCGCAGCCACGGGAAGGGAACCTCGGGCTGGCCGGGGTCCCAGGTCGGTTTCGGTGGTGCGACCGGTGGCGCCGGGGTGACGGGCACGCGCTTCAAATCCGGTATCCGGAGCCGGGCACGGTGACGATGACGGGCGGCTCACCCAGCTTGCGGCGCAGGGTCATCACGGTCACCCGTACGACGTTGGTGAAGGGGTCGGTGTTCTCGTCCCAGGCCTTCTCCAGCAGCTGCTCGGCGGAGACGACGGTCCCCTCGCTGCGCATGAGGACCTCGAGCACCGCGAACTCCTTCGGTGCCAGCTGGACCTCCTTGCCCTCGCGGAACACCTCGCGCCGGTTCGGGTCCAGCTTGATGCCGGCCCGCTCCAGTACGGGCGGCAGCGCGACCGTGGTGCGCCGCCCGAGGGCCCGCACGCGGGCGGTCAGCTCGGTGAAGGCGAAGGGCTTGGGCAGGTAGTCGTCCGCGCCGAGCTCCAGGCCCTCCACCCGGTCGCTGACGTCTCCGGAGGCGGTCAGCATCAGCACGCGGGTGGGCATGCCGAGCTCGACGATCTTCCGGCACACGTCGTCACCGTGCACGAGCGGGAGGTCCCGGTCGAGCACGACCACGTCGTAGTCGTTCACGCCGACCCGCTCCAGGGCGGCGGCGCCGTCGTACACGACGTCCACGGCCATGGCCTCCCGGCGTAGTCCGGTGGCCACCGCATCGGCGAGCAGCTGCTCGTCCTCGACGACGAGTACGCGCACGTCGTTTCCTTCCTCCGAGCCCAGAAGGGCACACGTGTATTGCGTCGCCCATCCTGCACGTTTCGGCCGTAAACCGGCTGTAAGGCGGCTCGTGGAGGGGCTGACGGGGCGGAAGTGAGGATTCCCTGGCCCGCCGAGGTTTCTGGGCCCAGGGTGCAGGGGAGGACGAGATCACACCCCATCCACTCCCTGACGGCGGACAGCCACGCCGCCGCCGACCCACGAAGAGGGGGCGAACCCACCATGGACGCATTCACCGCGGGTCTCCTGCAGCGCATCAGGAACACGCAGTCGGACCTCAGGCACGCCCGCGAGACGGGCGACGACTTCCTCGCGGAAGTGGAACTGGCGGAGCTGGAGGACCTCCAGCGCCTGGCCGCCGAGCACGGTGTCCCCGTCTCGGCCGCCGTACCCGCCTGCTGATCCCCCGATCGGCCGGCCCGCCGTACTCGCACGACTCCTGCACGACTCCTGCACGACTCTGAACGAACTCGGCTTCCGCACGACCTCCGCACGGCCTCTGCACGACGTGGACCCCGGCCGCCCCAGTGGGCGGCCGGGGTCCACGTGCTTTCAGTCGTGCCAGGCGCCGGACTCCTCCAGCAGCGGCTGCACCGAGGCGAACACGGCCGGCGTGGCGGCCAGGGTCAGCTCGCCCGAGGCCGGCTCACCGGGACGGCCCCCGGTCAAGGCTCCGGCCTCCCGGGCGATCAGGTCACCGGCGGCCAGGTCCCACGGGTTCAGTCCCCGCTCGTAGTACCCGTCCAGCCGTCCGGCGGCCACGTCGCACAGGTCCAGCGCCGCCGATCCGCCCCGCCGGATGTCCCGCACCAGCGGGATGATCCGCGCCACGACCTCGGCCTGGTGGGCCCGCCGGGCCTGCACGTACGCGAAGCCGGTCCCCAGCAGCGCCTGGTCCAGCGGCGCCGCCGGCCGGCAGGCGAGGGGCGTCGTACCCAGCCACGCGCCGCCGCCGAGGACCGCGTGGTAGGTCTCCCCGCGCATCGGGGCCGCCACGACGCCCACCACGGTCTCGCCGCCGTACTCGGCCGCGATGGACACGCCCCAGCTCGGGAGCCCGTAGAGGTAGTTCACGGTGCCGTCCAGCGGGTCGACGACCCAGCGCACCCCGCTCGTCCCCGGGGTGTCCGCGCCCTCCTCGCCCAGCAGCCCGTCCTCGGGCCGCCGCTCGGCGAGGATGCCGGTGATCAGCTTCTCCGCCGCGATGTCCATCTCGGTCACCACGTCGATGGGACTGGTCTTCGTCGCCGCCACCGCCAGGTCGGCCGGGCGGCCGTCGCGCAGCAGAGCTCCGGCCTGCCGGGCGGCCTCCAGGCCCACGTCCAGCAGTTCGGCCTTCAGCTCGTCAGAGATCACGGTCCCACTTCCTACGCGTACGGACTGTCCACGCCCGCGGCCGCCGGCCGGGGGCCCCGCGCCGGGCAGCAGCCCACCGCGCACAGGTCATGACTCTGCCCCAGCGTGCCGACCCAGCACTCCGGCGCCGGCTCCCCGCGCTCCTTGGCGGCCCGCTCCAGCACCAGCTCCCGTACCGCCCCGGCGAAGCGCGGATCGGCGCCGACGGTCGCCGAGCGCCGCACGGGCAGGCCCAGCTCGGCCGCCTTCGCGGTGGCCTCGGTGTCCAGGTCGTAGAGGACTTCCATGTGGTCGGAGACGAAGCCGATGGGCACCATGACGACGGCGGGCGCGCCGGCGGCGTGCAGGGCCTCCAGGTGGTCGCAGACGTCCGGCTCCAGCCACGGGATGTGCGGGGCGCCGCTGCGGGACTGGTAGACGAGCTCCCAGGAGTGCGCGGTCCCGGTGCGTGCGGCGACCTCGTCCGCGATCACCTTGGCGACGTCGAGGTGCTGCTTGACGTACGCCCCGCCCTCGCCTTCACCGGTGTGGTCCGGGACCGGACCGGAGGTGTCCGCCGCGGCGGTCGGGATGGAGTGGGTGGTGAAGGCGAGGTCCGCGCCGGAGCGCACCTCCTCGGGCAGCGAGGCGAGCGAGGCCACCACCCCGTCGATCATGGGTTCCACGAAGCCGGGGTGGTTGAAGTAGTGCCGCAGCTTGTCGACCCGCGGCAGCTCCACACCCTCCTCGGCGAGCGTGGCCAGCGCGTCGGCGAGGTTCTCGCGGTACTGGCGGCAGCCCGAGTACGAGGCGTACGCGCTGGTCGCGAGCACGGCGATGCGGCGGCGCCCGTCGGCGGCCATCTCCCGCATGACGTCGGTCAGGTACGGGGCCCAGTTCCGGTTGCCCCAGTAGACCGGCAGGTCCAGCCCGTGCTCGGCGAAGTCCTTGCGCAGCGCGTCCAGCAGCTCGCGGTTCTGCCCGTTGATCGGGCTGACCCCGCCGAACCCGAAGTAGTGCTGCCCGACCTCCTTGAGCCGCTCGCGCGGGATACCGCGCCCGCGCGTGACGTTCTCCAGGAAGGGCACGACGTCGTCCGGTCCCTCGGGGCCGCCGAAGGACAGCAGCAGGAGGGCGTCGTAAGGGGCGGCGGAGCCGCCGCCGGGGGCAGGGAGCTGGTCTGACATGCCTCGAATCCTGCCACCCGGCGCCCGCGCCCGGGCAACGGACCCGGCCCGTCCCACACCTCGGACAGCAGGTAAGGTCACCCTTACTTCCTGTCGGTATTTTCCCCATGCGGGTGCCTTGTCGGCAGACGTAACCTGTGTGAGCCGACCACGTCCCTTACGGAGGGCACCACCTTGCCCAGTCCCTACCGCGCGATATTCGCGACCCCCGGCACCAAGGGGTTCACAGCCGCCGGCCTGCTGGGCAGGATGCCGCTGTCCATGGTGGGCATCGGCGTCCTCACGATGATCACCGAACTGGGCGGCAGCTACGGGCTCGCCGGCGCGCTCACCGGCACCATCGCGCTCTCCGCCGCGGCCGTGGGCCCGCAGGTCTCGCGGCTGGTGGACCAGTACGGACAGCGGCGGGTGCTGCGCCCGGCCACCCTGGTCGCGGCCGCCGCGGTGACCGGTCTGCTGATCGCCGCGGCGAACGGCTGGCCGAGCTGGACCCTCTTCCCCTTCGCCGTGGTCGCCGGGTGCGTGCCCAGCGTCGGATCGATGGTCCGGGCCCGCTGGACGGCCCTGTTCCGCGACACCCCCCAGTTGCACACGGCCTATTCGTTCGAGTCCATCGTCGACGAGCTCTGCTTCATCGTCGGCCCGCCGCTGGCCGCGACCCTCTCGGCCGGCTGGTTCCCCGAGGCCGGCCCGGTGGTGGCCCTCGTCTGCCTGCTGACGGGCGTGTGGTGGCTGACGGCCCTGACCGCCACCGAGCCGAAGCCGCATCCCCACGAGGAGCACACCGACCGGTCCTCGGCGCTGCGCTCCCCCGGCCTCCAGGTCCTGGTGGCGACCTTCGTCGCGACCGGCGCGATCTTCGGCTCCGTGGACGTGGCCACCTTGGCCTTCGCCGCGGAGCACGGCGACAAGTCCCTCGGTGGGGTGTTCCTGGCGGTCTGGGCGTTCGGATCCTGCCTGGCCGGCATCGTCTTCGGCCTGCTCCACTTCAAAGGCAAGGCCGAACCTCGCTGGGTACTGGGCATCAGTGCGATGGCCGTGAGTATGATCCCCCTCCTACTGGCCGGGAACCTTCCGTTTCTGGCCGTGGCGCTCTTCGTCTCGGGCCTCGCCATCGCTCCCACGATGATCACCACGATGGCCCTGATCGAGGCGCACGTGCCACACGCGAAGCTGACCGAGGGCATGACCTGGATCAGTACCGGCCTCGCGGTCGGAATCGCGGTCGGGTCCTCCGTGACCGGCTGGGTCGTCGACGCAGCCGGGGCGCAGACCGGGTACGTCGTCTCCGTCTCGGCGGGGGTGGCCGCGGCGGCGGTTGCGTTCGCGGGATACCGCCGGCTGACGAGGCCGGCGCAAGGGGAGGTGCCAGCAATCGATGGGGACGGCGACAGCAGGGCAGAGCAGCAGGGAACGGACCGCGTGGCATAACTGGGCGGGCAACATCACCGCCACACCGGCCCGCACGGTGACACCGGCCTCGGTCGGGGAACTCCAGGAGACGGTCCGCCGGGCCGCCGAGGACGGGCTGCGGGTGAAGGCGGTCGGCACCGGCCACTCCTTCACCGCGGCCGCCGCCACCGACGGGGTGCTCGTACGGCCGCAGGCCATGACCGGAATACGGTCGATCGACCGGGCCGCCGGCACGGTCACGGTGGCGGCGGGCACGGTCATGAAGGACCTGAACCAGGCCCTCGCCGCGGCGGGCCTGTCGCTCACCAACATGGGCGACATCATGGAGCAGACGGTCTCCGGCGCCACCAGCACCGGCACCCACGGCACCGGTCGCGACTCGGCCTCCATCGCCGCCCAGATCCGCGGCCTGGAACTGGTCACCGCCGACGGTCGGCTGCTGACCTGCTCCGAGAAGGAGAATCCCGAGGTCTTCGCGGCGGCCCGGCTCGGCATCGGAGCGCTCGGCATCGTCACCGCGATCACCTTCGCCGTGGAGCCGATCTTCTTCCTGACCGCCCGGGAGGAGCCGATGGGCTTCGACCGGGTGACGGCGGAGTTCGAGGAACACTTCGCGGAGAACGAGCACTTCGAGTTCTACTGGTTCCCGCACACCGGCAACTGCAACACCAAGCGGAACAACCGCAGCCAGGGCCCCGCCGCCCCGCCCGGACCGGTGAGCGCCTGGATCGAGGACGAGTTGCTCTCCAACGGCCTCTTCCAGGCCGTCAACTCGCTGGGTCGCGCGGTCCCGGCCACCATCCCCTCCATCGCCCGCGTGGCCAGTCGCGCCCTGTCGGCGCGCACCTACACGGACATCCCGTACAAGGTGTTCACCAGTCCGCGCCGGGTGCGCTTCGTGGAGATGGAGTACGCCCTCCCGCGCGGGCAGGTCGTCGAGGCACTGCGGGAGCTGCGGGCGATGGTCGACCGCTCGGGGCTGCGGATCAGCTTCCCCGTGGAGGTGCGGACGGCCCCGGCGGACGACATCACGCTGTCGACGGCCTCCGGGCGCGACACGGCGTACATCGCGGTGCACATGTACAAGAGCACCCCGTACCACGCCTACTTCACCGCGGCCGAGGCCATCTTCACCGCACACGGCGGGCGTCCGCACTGGGGCAAGGTGCACACGCGGGACGCCGGGTACTTCGCGGAGGCCTACCCGCGTTTCGGCGAGTTCCTCGCGCTGCGCGACCGACTCGACCCCGACCGGGTCTTCGGCAACGACTACCTGCGGCGCGTCCTGGGGGACTGAGCCGGTCCGGTGTCAGGGCGCGCTCTGCCGCGCCGACGGCCACCGACTCGCCCGGACGGACCTGGGCGCTGTGGTGGACCGCCCCGTAGCCGGTGAGGACGGCGCAGCCGA
>NZ_JBGBPT010000033.1:0-85920 GCF_041106355.1 Streptomyces sp. BF23-19
CGGCCGCGGCCGGCGGGATCTGGGCCGGGGCGGGAGCCGGTGCGGGGGCCGGGGCCTGGGCGCCCGACTTGCGGGGGGCGAACCAGTTGCTGGTCGGCTCCTCGGGTTCGGCGGCCGGGGCGGGCGCGGGCGCCTGGGCGCGGTCCGGCTCCGGCGCGGCCTCGATGCGGGTCGGCTGCGGTCCGCGCCGCTGCGCGAGCGGCGGCGGGGCCTGCCCGGGCGTGGGCTCCGGGCCCAACTGCTCACCGGCACCGGCCGAGCCGGAGTTGGTGCCCATCGCCTTGCGCACGACCACCGGTGGGATCGGCCGCGAACCCGGGATGTTGATCCGGATCCGGGTCGTCAGGGTGGTCTCGGTCTTGGGCCCGTCGGAATCGGGCGTGGACGGCTTAGAGGTCACAGAGTTCTCCTCCGGAGCGGTCGCCGCAGCGTCCGTGGACGGGTACTGGCCGGTTCCGTACGGCGGTGTCCCCGAGGGGTAGGCGGCTCCACCGTGCCCCTTGGGCCCGGAGGACGAACTGTCGGTTTCACGACTCAAGGCAGGTTCTCCCGGTTGGCTCCGCCGCCCGTCATTCCGTGCGCGGGCAGCTCGGCGGCCCGTCCACCATACTGGCCGCCGCCCGCACGCAACTGACTGGCGGGAATCAGGGGTTCCTGATAGCGCCGGTCAAACCCCTCTGAAGCGCCCGGCGAGCACCCGCGCGCGTTCCCCGACGGACCTCCCTACGAGGTCCGACACCACGTCACTTGGCAGACCGAGCGGCCGAAACCGGCCGATCCAGCGAACCGCGCATCGTGGCACACATCACAGCGAGAACGGTTCCACCCAAAAGGTAGACGTACACGCCGATTCCGGACGAACCGAGGAGGAAGTCCCCCTCGGGGCGCGGAACGCTGAGCATCACGTAGGAGAGGAACCAGCCGGCCGCGGCGCCGCCCACCCCGTAGCCGGTTCCGAGGGCGATCCGGCCGCCGAGGAACAGTCCGAAGACGGCCAGCAGGGCGAGCAGCAGACCGCCGGGGAACCAGAGGCCGACCACCAGCCAGCCGGCCGCGCCGGTCAGCGCGCCCGCGACCAGCATGCCGAGGCAGCCGGCGATCCGCCCGGCCGTCGCCGTGCCGCTCATGCCTCCACCCCCGCGAAGAGGTCGTGTTCGCGTTCGCCCGCCGGGGCGCCCGGCCGGCCCTCGACGAGTTCGTAGTACTCGCGGGTGAACAGCGGCTGCGCCAGGTCGTTGGAGAGGGCGAAGACGGCCCCGTCCACGGCGATCTGGGTGGCGTGGGCCCGCATGGCGGCCGCCTTCGCCGCCACGAAGGTGTCCTCGGCCTCGATCTCGGTGGTGATCCGCTCGTCGGCGACGACCCCCGGCACGTCCCCGGGCGAGCCCACCGCGGGGAAGGGCACCCCGGCCCCGGCGGCGCGCAGCCGGGCGAAGCCCTCCTCGACCACTGAGCGCGGGACGCGGTTCCAGTAGATCTTCCCGACCGTATGGGGCGCGCCGAGGTCGCGCCGGTACGCGGTCTCCGCGGCCAGTTCGGCGGCGCGCATGGCGACCCGGTGGGCCTGGATGTGGTCGGGGTGCCCGTATCCGCCGTCCGGGTCGTAGGTGACGAGCACCTGCGGGCGCAGCTCCCGGATCACCTCCACGAGGTACGCGGCGGCCTCGTCCACGTCGGCGGACCAGAAGGCCCCCGGGCGGTGGTTCTGCGGGGCGCCCATCATCCCGGAGTCCCGGAAGCGGCCGGGGCCGCCGAGGAAGCGGTGGTCGTGGACGCCCAGTTCGGCCATGGCCGCGGCGAGCTCGCCGACGCGGTGGGCGCCGAGGGTGTCGTCGCGGTCGGCCGCCAGGTGGGCGAGCCCGGGCGGGATGACCTCACCCTCCTCGCCCAGGGTGCAGGTCACCAACGCGACGTGGGCGCCTTCGGCCGCGTACTTGGCCATGGTGACGCCGTTGTTGATCGACTCGTCGTCGGGGTGCGCGTGCACGAGGAGCAGACGACGGGCGGGAAGACCGTTCATGGGGCCTAGCCTACGAGGCGAGGCCTAGAACTTGAGGCCACTGATCATGCTCGCCACGTTCGAGGTGAGCTGGCTGAGCGTCGGGGCGATGGTGGAACTCGCCAGGTAGAAGCCGAGCAGTACGCAGACCACCGCATGTCCCGCCTTCAGGCCCGCCCTTCGGACCAGCAGGAAGACGATGATCGCCAGCAGCACCACGGCGGAGATCGAGAGTGCCACGGCGTTTCACCTCCACGTCGAGCGGACATCGGTACGCGTATTCGTGCTCGGCAGGAGTCATACCCACCGTGCGCTACGGATCATAACTATCCGTACCAGCGCATCGATCGAAATCCGGCAGCACGAGGGGCGCATGCCGCGCATGAGTGGGGGCACGGGGAGGCCGGCCGGCGAGGCTGTACGCCTCCCCGGCCGGCTGTCGGCACCCGCACGGCCGCACGGCGTCCAGGTTGCATGCCCCAGATCTCGGGGCAGAAACGGTCAAGTTGCCCCCACGTAAACGGAGTTGCCAGGGGTATCCACCGTTTCCCCACCCGTCGCACAGCGGTGGCCGGAAATGATCGGTATGCGGCTACTCCTTCGCCGGTGGATCCGCCGGTGGCGGGGGCGGAGGCGACGGCGGGGGCGGCTGGTCCGACGGCGGGACCACCTGCTTCTCGGCCGCGAAATGGCAGGCCGACGGGTGCGCCGCCGGGCCCGAGGGGAAGACCTGCGGGACCGCGAGCAGCGGGACCTCCACCGCGCAGCGGGGCTCGGCCTTCCAGCAGCGGGTGCGGAAGGGGCAGCCCGAGGGCGGGTTGGCCGGGGAGGGCACGTCACCGGTGAGGATGATCCGCTCGCGGTGCGCGCGGGCCTCCGGGTCCGGGACCGGGACGGCCGAGAGCAGCGCCTGGGTGTACGGGTGGGTCGGGTGGTCGTAGATCTGGCTGTCGGTGCCGATCTCGACGATCCGGCCCAGGTACATGACGCCGACCCGGTTGGAGATGTGCCGGACGATCGAGAGGTCGTGCGCGATGAAGACGTAGGACAGGTCGAAGTCGCTCTGCAGCCGGTCCAGCAGGTTGATCACCTGGGCCTGGACGGAGACGTCCAGGGCCGAGACGGGCTCGTCGGCGACGATGATCTCGGGTTGCAGGGCGAGGCCGCGGGCGATGCCGATGCGCTGGCGCTGGCCGCCGGAGAACTGGTGCGGGTACCGGTTGATGTACTCCGGGTTCAGGCCGACGACGTCGAGCAGTTCCTGGACCTTCTGCCGGCGCGAGCCCTTGGGGGCCACCTCGGGGTGGATCTCGTAGGGCTCCCCGATGATGTCGCCGACCGTCATGCGCGGGTTCAGCGAGGTGTACGGGTCCTGGAAGACCATCTGGATGTTGCGGCGCACGGCCTTCAGGGCGCGGCCCGACAGCTTGGTGATGTCCTGGCCCTTGTACGAGATCGTGCCCGCCGTCGGTCGCTCCAGGTTGACGAGCATCTTGGCCACGGTGGACTTCCCGCAGCCGGACTCGCCGACGATGCCGAGCGTCTCACCGGCGCGTAGGTCGAAGGAGACCCCGTCGACGGCCTTGACCGCGCCGACCTGCTTGCGGAAGACGATGCCCCGGGTCAGCGGGTAGTGCTTGACCAGGTCCTTCACTTCCAGCAGGGACTCAGCCATGGAGGCACTCCTTCCAGAAGTGGCAGGCGCTGGTCCGCTCCACCGGCGACTCGGTCACCCGGTACAGCGGCGGGACGTCGGTGCGGCACACCGCCTGCGCCATCGGGCAGCGCGGGTTGAAGGCGCAGCCGGGCGGGATGGCCACCAGGTTCGGCGGCAGTCCCTTGATGGCGTAGAGCTCCTGGCCCTTCTGGTCCAGGCGCGGGATGGAGTCCAGCAGGCCGCGCGTGTACGGGTGCGCGGGCGCCTTGTAGATCTCGTGGACCGGGGCCGCCTCGACGATCCGGCCCGCGTACATGACCGCGATCTTGTCGGCGACGTCGGCAACCACGCCCAGGTCGTGGGTGATCAGGATGAGGCCCATGTTCAGCTCGCGCTGGAGCTCGGCGAGCAGGTCCATGACCTGGGCCTGGACGGTCACGTCCAGGGCCGTGGTCGGCTCGTCCGCGATGATCAGGTCCGGCTCCAGGGCCAGCGCCATCGCGATCATGATGCGCTGGCGCATACCGCCCGAGAACTGGTGCGGGTAGTCCCCCACCCGTTCCTTCGCCGCCGGGATCTTCACCCGGTCCATCAGCTCGACGGCCTTGCCCTTGGCGTCCTTGCGGGACATCCCGCGGTGCACCTCGTACATCTCGCCGAGCTGCGCGCCCACGCTCAGGACGGGGTTCAGGGAGGAGAGCGCGTCCTGGAAGATCATGGCCATCTCGGCGCCGCGGACCTTGCGGCGCTCCTCCTCCTTCATCTTGAGGAGGTCCTTGCCCTTGAAGAGGATCTCGCCGCCCGCGATCCGGCCCGGCGGCATGTCGAGGATGCCCATCACGGCCTGGGCGGTGACCGACTTGCCGGAGCCCGACTCGCCGAGCACGGCCAGCGTCTCGCCTTCGGCCACCGAGTAGTTGACGCCGTTGACGGCCTTGGCGACTCCGTCGCGCGTCTTGAATTCCACGTACAGGTCGCGGACTTCGAGCAGCATGTGCGGGGCTCCTCAGCGCAGCTTGGGGTCGAGGGCGTCGCGCACCGCGTCGCCGAGCATGATGAAGGCGAGCACGGTCAGGCTCAGCGCGCCGGCCGGCCAGAGCAGCATGTGCGGGGCGTTGCGGATCTGCGAGGCCGCGTTGGAGATGTCGATGCCCCAGGAGACGGTGGGCGGGCGCAGGCCGACGCCGAGGAAGGACAGGGTGGCCTCCAGGGCGATGTACGTGCCGAGCGCGATGGTGGCGACGACGATGACGGGCGCGACGGCGTTGGGCGCCACGTGCCGGAGCATCATCCGGCCGTTGCCGGCGCCGAGGGCTCGGGCGGCCTGGACGTAGTCGTTCTGTTTGGCGGTGATGACGGAGCCGCGGCCGATGCGGGCGATCTGCGGCCAGCCGAGGAGCACGATGAAGCCGACCACCGGCCAGACGGTGGTGCTGGTGACCACGGACAGGAAGACCAGGCCGCCGAGGACGACGGGGATGCCGAAGAAGATGTCGGCGACCCGGGAGAGCAGCGCGTCGCCCCAGCCGCCGAAGAACCCGGCGAGCCCGCCGAGCAGCGAGCCGAGCAGGGCCGCGCCCAGGGTGGCGCAGACGCCCACGGTGATGGAGGCGCGGGCCCCGTAGACGGTACGGGTGTACACGTCGCAGCCCTGGGTGTCGTAGCCGAAGGGGTGGCCCGGGGAGGAGCCCTGCTGCGATTTGGACAGATCGCACTGCAGCGGGTCGCCGCTCGCGATGAGCTGCGGCCAGATCGAGATGATCACAAGGAAGAGGATCATCAGCGAGGAGATGATGAAGACGGGGTTGCGACGCAGCTGGTGCCAGGCGTCGGACCACAGGGAGCGGGGCTTCTCGCCGGGGCCGGTCCCGCCCCGTGGGCCGGTCTTCTCGATGCCCTCGACGCTCTCGGCCTCGTCCAGGGCCAGATCCATGGGTCCTCCCTGGCCGGTCGGGGAGACGGCCTCGTGCGGGCGGGGCCCGACGGGATCGTAGCCGCCGGGCCCTTCGGGACGCTCAGGGTCAGGCATACCGGATCCTCGGGTCCAGGACCGCGTAGAGCAGGTCGACGAGCAGGTTCGCCAGCAGGAAGACGATGACGAGGATGGTCACGAAGCCGACCACCGTCGGGGAGTTGTTGCGCAGGATGCCCTGGTAGAGCTGGTAGCCGACGCCGTGGATGTTGAAGATCCGCTCGGTGACGATGGCGCCGCCCATCAGCGCGCCGATGTCGGTGCCGATGAAGGTGACGACGGGGATGAGCGAGTTGCGCAGCAGGTGGCGGGTGACGACCCGGCGGCGCGGCAGTCCTTTGGCGACGGCGGTGCGCACGTAGTCGGCCTTGACGTTCTCGGCGATGGAGGTGCGCGAGAGCCGGGTGACGTAGGCGAGGGAGACCAGCGCGAGCACGATGCCGGGCAGGATCAGCTCGTTGAGGGGGGCGTCCGGGGAGACGGTGGGACGCACCCAGCCCCATTTGACGCCGAAGAGGTACTGGAGCAGATAGCCCGTCACGAAGGTGGGCACCGAGATGACCACGAGCGTGGCCACGAGCACGGAGGTGTCGACGCTCTTGCCGCGGCGCAGGCCGCTGATCACGCCGAGGGTGATGCCGATGACGACCTCGAAGAAGATCGCGACCATGGTCAGGCGCAGGGTCACGGGGAAGGCACTGGCCATCAGCTCGGTGACGGGCTGGCCGTTGAAGGCCGTGCCGAAGTCGCCCTGGAAGATCTGGCCCATGTAGTGGAGGTACTGCTCCCACAGGGGCCGGTCGAGGTAGAGGTCCTTGCGGATGCGCGCGGCGGTGGCGGGGTCGGGCGCCTTGTCTCCGAAGAGGGCCGCGACCGGGTCACCGAGCGCGTACACCATGAAGAAGATCAGGAACGTGCTGCCGATGAACACCGGGATCATCTGGAGCAGCCGCCGGATCACATAACGTCCCATGGACTGCTCCAGGATCGATCCGAAACGTGGGTCAGCTGACCTTGATCTGGTCGTACACGGGGACGCTGAACTGGTTGAGCGCCACGTCCGAGAGCCGCTCGGCGTAGCCCGCGCTGCCGTTCTGGTACCAGAGCGGGATGGCCGGCATCTGCGCGGCGAGGATCTTCTCGGAGTCCTGGAACTTGGCGACGGCCTTGGCCTGGTCGCTCTCCTGGTTGGCCTCGTCGACGAGCTTGTCGAAGTCCGCGTTGCTGAACTTCCCGTAGTTGGAGGAGGCCCCGGTGTAGTAGAGGGGCTGGAGGAAGTTCTGGATCAGGGGGTAGTCGGCCTGCCAGCCGGAGCGGAAGGGGCCGGTCAGCTTGAAGCTGCTCTGCTGGTTGCGGAAGTCCGCGAAGGTGCCGATCGGGTTGACCGTGCAGACCGGACCCTCGCCCAGCGCGTTGTTGATGCTGTTGCAGACGGCGTCCATCCAGTCGCGGTGCGAGCCGGTGTCCACGTTGGAGGTCAGCGTGACCTTGCCGCCCGGCAGCCCGCCGGCGTCCGTGATGAGCTTCTTGGCCGCGGCCGGGTCGTAGACGCAGGCGTCGCCGCAGACCGTGGAGGAGAAGCCGCCCGCCTCCCCGAGGGCCGGGGAGGTCCAGTCCTTGGCCGGGGTGCGGGTCTCACGGAAGATCTGCTTGGTGATCTCGTCGCGGTTGATGGCCATCGAGATCCCGCGGCGGACGTTCTCCATGCCCTCCTTGCTCCACTGCGGGTCGTACAGGGGGAAGGTGAGGGTCTGGATGATGAGGGCGGGCTGGTTGATGTACCGGTCGCCGAGGTCGTTCTTGACGTTCTTCAACTGCTGCGCCGGGATGTCGTCGACGAGGTCGAGGTTTCCGGAGATCAGGTCCGTGTAGGCGGTGTTGTTGTCGGTGTAGACCTTCAGGTCCACGCCGCCGTTCTGCGCCTTGTCCGGGCCGGGGTAGGTGTCCCACTTGCGCAGCTTCATGCCGGTGCCCTTGGTGTACGAGTCCACCGTGTACGGGCCGTTGCCGATCGGCTTGTTCAGCCAGCCGGCGTGGTCGGTGAAGAAGGCCTTGGGCAGGGGGGAGAAGGCCTGGTAGCCGAGGGTCTCGGGCCAGGTGGAGAACTTGTTCTTCAGGGCGACGGTGAAGATCTTGGCGTCCTTGACGACCAGTCCGGACATCGTCTTGGCCTTGGGCTCGCCGGAGGCGGGGTGGACGTCCGCGTACCCGACGATGTCGGAGAAGAACGGCGAGTTGTTCTGCTTGTTGCGCACGTCCGCGCCGTAGTTCCAGGCGTCGACGAAGGACTGCGCGGTGACCGGCTCGTCGTTGCTGAACTTCCAGCCGTCCTTCAGCGTGATGGTGAAGTTCTGACTGTCCGTCGTCTCGATCTTCTCGGCGACCATGTCGAGGGCCTCGCCCGTCTTCGGGTCGTAGCGCTTGAGACCCCGGAAGAGCATGTCGAGAACCTTGCCGCCCTGCACCTCGTTGGTGTTGGCCGGCTCCAGCGGGTTCTGCGGGTCACCCCACGAGGAGCTGACGATGCCCGCCTCGCCGCCTCCGCCGCTGTCGCTGCCGCCGCCGCAGGCCGTCGCCGCGAGGGCGACGGCCACCGCACATGCGGCCCACTTGGCGTGGGTGGCTCCGCGCATGGAGTGCCTCCTAGGGATCCCAAGACTCGCTTAGGGGCCAATGTCACCCTATGTGGGGTCCTGCACACTCATGGTTGGACCGATTGCACCCGCGCGTCTCGCCCCTGTCACCCCTGGGGGTGCAAGGAAAGCTCCCACGAGTCGACCGCGTAGTGCACGCCCATGCCGTGCGCCTCGTACAGCGCGAGCGCGCCGGTCTCGTTGTGGGTGTCCACCCCGAGGCCTACGGAGTCCCGGCCGCGCTCCGCGTAGACGGCGAAGCAGTGGCGCAGCAGGAAACCGCCGACGCCTCGGCCGCGTACCTCCTCGGTCACGCCGATGTGGCTGACCCAGGCCATGCTCGTCCGGTCGTCCCGGGTGAGCAGCACGGCCGCGTCGCCGTGGCCGGGCAGGCTCGCGATCCACACCAGGGACCAGTCGATCTTGCGGCCGTCTATGTGGTCGAGCCAGGTCTCGTACGGGCGGTCCACATGGCCGAAGTGCGCGGCGAAGGTTCGCTCGATCAGCGCGTGGGCCCGGTGGCGGTCGGCCTCGTCGTCGGCGCAGTGCCGCAGGGTGAGTCCGGCCGGCCGGGTCGGCGCCGGGTCGGCGGCCGGCGACAGGGAGCGGGTCATCACCTGGTAGCGGCGGATGGTGCGGTAGCCGCGCTCGGAGAGGAGGGAGAGGTCCAGGGTGGGCTTCACGTTGAGCTGGAGCCGCAGTACGCCCTGACCGCCGGTCAGCTCCCGGGCCCGGGCCTCCATGCGCTCCAGCAGCAGGAGGGCGGCCTCGGAGTGACCGGGCAGCACGTAGTGGTCCGCGTCGACGCGACCCGGGCCGGAGTCCGCCCAGACGAGGGCGTAGGCGACGAGTCTCCCGTCCTCGAAGGCGAGCCAGGAGTCGGTGGCCAGGTCCACGTCGGGGGCGTTGAGGTCGGACTCGACCGTGCCCAGATCGGTCTCCGGGCGGCCGATCTCGATCACGTCGACGGCATTGAGCAGGGCGCAGATGTCGGAGGCGTCCCCGGGCCCGGCGGGCCGTACGGTGAGGGTCATGGCGTCACTGTCCGTCGCGGGCTCCCGGGGGCGCAACCGGTTTCCCCGGGCTCCCGCCCCGGGGACGGCCCCGGCCGTTTCGGACGAACGCGTCGGTCAGACGGCCAGGACGGCCTTCTCCTCGGCGAAGTGGCACGCGGACTCGTGCGCGGCCAGGGTGTTGACACCCTTGAAGCGCTCCGGGATCGCCAGCAGCGGCTCCTCGGTGGAGCACTTGTCCTGGGCCTTCCAGCAGCGGGTGCGGAAGCGGCAGCCCGACGGCGGGTTGGCCGGGGACGGGACGTCACCGGTGAGGATGATCCGCTCGCGGCCCTCGCGCGCGTCCGGGTCGGGGACCGGGACGGCGGAGAGGAGCGCCTGGGTGTACGGGTGGGTCGGGTGCTCGTAGATCTCGGCGTCGGAGCCGATCTCGGCCATCTTGCCCAGGTACATGACGCCCACGCGGTCCGAGATGTGCCGGACGATCGAGAGGTCGTGCGCGATGAAGAGGTAGGAGAGGTTGAACTCGTCCTGCAGCTTCTCCATCAGGTTGATGACCTGCGCCTGCACCGACACGTCGAGCGCGGAGACCGGCTCGTCGCAGATGATGATCTCCGGGTTGAGCGCGAGGCCGCGGGCGATGCCGATGCGCTGGCGCTGACCGCCGGAGAACTGGTGCGGGTAGCGGTTGATGTACTCCGGGTTCAGACCCACGACGTCCAGGAGCTCCTGGACCTTGCGGCGCCGGTCGCCCTTCGGGGCCACCTCGGGGTGGATCTCGAAGGTCTCCCCGATGATGTCGCCGACCGTCATGCGCGGGTTCAGCGAGGTGTACGGGTCCTGGAAGACCATCTGGATGTTGCGGCGCACGGCCTTCAGCGCGCGACCGGACAGCTTGGTGATGTCCTGGCCCTTGTAGAAGACCTCGCCGGCGGTGGCCCGCTCCAGGTTCATCAGGAGCTTGGCGACCGTGGACTTGCCACAGCCGGACTCGCCGACGATGCCGAGGGTCTCGCCCTTGTAGAGGTCGAAGGAGATCCCGTCGACCGCCTTGACCGCGCCGACCTGCTTCTTGAACAGGATTCCCTGGGTCAGCGGGAAGTGCTTGACCAGGTTACGGACCTGGAGGATCGGCTCGCGCTCGGTGGCGTTCTTGGTGAGCTCAGCCATGGATCTGGTCCTTCCAGAAGTGGCACGCGCTGCCGCGGCCGGGCAGTTCGGTGCCGTCCTGCTCGGTGACCGGGTGCAGCACCGGGATCTCGGTGCGGCAGATGTCCTGCGCCTTGGGGCAACGGGGGCTGAAGGCGCAACCCGTGGGAATGCGGAGCAGGTTGGGCGGCAGGCCCTTGATCGCGTAGAGCTCCTGGCCCTTCTGGTCCAGGCGCGGGATCGAGTCGAGCAGGCCACGGGTGTACGGGTGGGACGGGCGCTTGTAGATCTCGTGGACCGGAGCGGTCTCGACGATCCGGCCCGCGTACATGACCGCGATCTTGTCCGCGACGTCGGCGACGACGCCGAGGTCGTGGGTGATCAGGATCAGGCCCATGTTCATCTCGCGCTGGAGCTCCGCGAGCAGGTCCATGACCTGGGCCTGGACGGTCACGTCGAGAGCCGTGGTCGGCTCGTCGGCGATGATCAGGTCCGGCTCCAGGGCCAGCGCCATCGCGATCATGATGCGCTGGCGCATACCGCCCGAGAACTGGTGCGGGTAGTCACCCACGCGCGCCTTGGCGGCGGGGATCTTCACGCGGTCCATGAGCTCGATGGCCTTGAGCTTCGCGTCCTTCTTGGACGCGCCCCGGTGGACCCGGAACATCTCGCCGAGCTGATCGCCCACCGAGTAGACCGGGTTCAGGGAGGACAGCGCGTCCTGGAAGATCATCGCCATCTTGTCGCCACGGAGCTTGCGGCGCTCCTCGTCGGACATCTTGAGGATGTCCCTGCCGTGGAAGCGCACCTCGCCGCCGGACACCCGTCCGGGCGGGCTGTCGAGGATGCCCATGATCGCCTGAGCGGTGACGGACTTGCCGGAGCCGGACTCGCCGAGCACGGCGAGGGTCTCGCCGGCGCTGACGCTGTAGCTCACGCCGTTGACGGCCTTGGCGACCCCGTCACGGGTCTTGAACTCGACCTGGAGGTTGTCCACCTCCAGCAGCGGCACGGCGGATCCGCCGCCCGTCTCCGCAACGCTGAGAATCTCCGACGTGGTCACGCCGCCACCTTCGTCCTGCTTGCTGATGTTGTCTCGGGGCATCGGGCTGCCCTACCGGAGCTTCGGGTCGAGTGCGTCACGCAGGCCGTCGCCGACGAAGGCGAAGCCGAGCACGGTGACGACGACGAAGAGGCTGGGGAAGTACCACAGGTAGTCGTTGACACCGATGAAGCCCTGACCGGCCGCCAGCATGTTGCCCCACTCGGGGACGTCGACGGGAACGCCGGCGCCGAGGAAGGACAGCGCCGCCACACCGACGATGGTGGTACCGACGTTGAACGTCGCGTACACCAGCACGGCGGTCAGCGAGTTGGGCAGGATGTGCGTGCGCACGATGCGCCAGCCGCTCGCGCCGAGCGCCTTGGCCGCATGGACGTAGTCCATCTCGCGCACCGACAGGATCGAGCTGCGCAGAAGTCTGGATACGGTGGCCCACGAGAAGATCGCGAGCGAGATGATCACCGGGGTGATGCCGCGGCCGGTGACCAGGATGATGACGACGGCACCGATCATCAGCGGGAACGCGAGGAACACGTCCGCGACGCGCATGACCAGTGTGTCGGCGAAGCCGGAGAAGTAACCGGCGATGGCGCCGAGGGCGACACCGATCAGCACCGCGAAGAAGATCGAGGCGAGGCCGACGAACATGGCCACGCGGGTACCGGCTATGAGGCGCGAGAACATGTCGCGGCCCAGGGCGTCGGTACCCATCCAGTGGGTGCCGTTGGGCGACGCGAGGGTGTTCTCGAGGTCCTGCGCAGCAGGGTCGAACGGGGCGAGCATCTCGCCGAACACCGCCGTCAGGAACAGCAGCGTGATGATCACGAGGCCGACGACGGCCAGCTTGTTCTGGACGTAGCGGTGGCGGATCTCGCCCCACTGGCTCAGTTGCTTGGGTCGGGGTTCGGCCGGGGCCGAAGCGGACGACACGGGGTTCTCGTCCCCGATCGCCGGGCTCGTTGCGAGCTCAGACATGAGGAAATCCTCCTTGGGGGCGGTCAGCTGAGGCGGATACGCGGGTCGAGGGCCGCGTACAGCAGGTCCACGATGAGGCTGAGGACGACGAAGATGGCGACGCTGTAGGTCACTACGCCGATCACGATCGGGTTGTTCTGCTGCTGAATCGCCTGAACCAGTGCCAGACCGACACCGTCCCAGTTGAAGATCGCCTCAGTGATGAGCGCACCACCGAGGAGTCCGCCGAACGAGATGCCCAGGTAGGTGACCACGGGGATGGACGAATTGCGCAGCACGTGCTTGAAGAGCACGCGCCGGCGCGGAAGTCCCTTGGCCACGGCCGTCTTCACGTAGTCCGCGCGCAGCACCTCGAGCATCGTGCCGCGGGTGAGGCGGGCGACGAAGGCGATGTCGGTGACCGCGAGGGTGACCGCGGGAAGGACCATGCCTTCGAGCTTGTCGCCGCCGAGCTGTGGGAACCACTGGAGTTCCACGGCGAAGTACTTCATGAGCAGCATGCCGATCACGAACGTCGGGAATCCGACGGCCATGGTCGTAAAAAATGTCGTGGCCATGTCCAAGATGCTGTATCTGTAGAGGGCGGCGATGATGCCGACGCCCATACCGAACACCGTGACGAGAACGATGGCCAGCAGGGCCAGCTTCGCGGTGTTCTGCAGCTTGGGACCGAGGATTTCGGACACCTCGCGGCGCTGGACGAAGTCCTCGCCGAGGTCTCCGGTCGCGACCTTGGCCACGTAGTTCACATACTGCTCGGGCAGCGACTTGTCGAGCCCGTAACGCGCCTTCAGTTCCGCGACCACTGCGGGGTCGCGTGCCTTGTCGCTGCCCGCGATCGAACCCACGGGATCACCGGGGAGAACGAACAGACACGCGAACAGAACCATGGTCGCGCCGATGAGGACTATGACCATCTGCCCGAGGCGACGGGCGACGTACCTTCCCATGTTTTGCCTCTCTACCTGGCCGCTTCTGGGAGCAGCGGCCTCCGACCCAAGGAACGGGCCGGCTCTCGGCCAGCGGGGATTGCCCGCGGATGTGAGGGGTGCCGAAGTAAAAACGGCCTGCCGAGCGGGGCCGCGGCCCACCGGTCTCCCGGGGGCCGCGGCGCGTGCGCTCCTGGCGGATATACCGCCCGAACCGATTACTTCTTGATCGAGATCTTCTCGAGGATCGGGTCCTCGTTGAAGTTGATGTCGTCCAGACCGTTGAACTTGTCCGTCGCCATCAGGCGGAACTGGGAACGGTTGAAGGTCGGGATGAGGGCCATGTCGTCCATGGCCATCTTCTCGGCCTGCTTGTACATCGCCAGACGCGCGGCCTCGTCCTTGGTGCCACGGGCCGTGTCGATCAGCTTGTCGAACTCCGGGTTGTTGTAACGGACGCGGTTGTCACCGGTCACGTTGCCCTCGGCGTCCTTGTTCATCGAGGCCGAGTGCAGCAGCGGGAACAGGAAGTTCTCCGGGGTCGGGTAGTCCGCGCCCCACGCGAAGCGGTAGATACCGGTCGCGCCGGAACCCTGCTGCTCCTTGAGCATGCCCGGGAAGTCCTTGCCGTCGAGCTTGACCTTGACGCCGAGAACGTCCTCGAGCTGCTTCGCGATGGCCTGGACCCACTCTTCGTGGCCCGCACCGGTGTTGAAGCTGAACTTGATCTCGGTACCCGGCTTCAGGCCGCCCTTCTCGGCGTACTCCTTGGCCTTGGCGACGTCCTGCTTGACGCAGGAGACGCACAGGTCCTTCTGGTACGCCTTCGGGAACGCCGGCGGCACGATGGTCGTCGACGGGGTCTGGTAGCCCTGGAAGACACCCTTGGCGATGGCCTGACGGTCGATCGCGTAGGAGATCGCCAGACGGGCGTCCTTGTTGTTGGTCGGGCCGTTGTCACCGATCGGCAGAACGAAGTTCATGCCGTTGGTGTCCTTGGCGAACCACTTGTTCTGCGGCTTGTACTTCGCCTCGGCCGTCTTCAGCATCGGCGTCGGGATGTGCGCGTAGTCGAAGGTGCCGGCCTGGAAGCCGTCGTACTCGAGCTGCTGCGCGGTCTTGTCGTTGAGGAGGGTGACCTGGACCTTCTCCAGGGACGCCTTCTGCAGACCGTAGCTGTCGTTACGGACGAGGTTGATCGCCTTGTTGTGCTCCCACGTGCCGTCCATCTTGAACGGACCGTTACCGACGGGGGCCTCGCCGAACGCCTTGTCCTCTTCGCCGACCTTGGCGACCTTCGGGACCGGGCTGTAGGCGTTGTGCGCCGTCTTCAGGACGAACTCGCAGTCCGCCTTGGACAGGTCGACCTTGATGGTGGTCGGGTCCGGCGTGGTGACACCGCTGAAGGTCTTGGCGGAGCCGTCCTGCAGCTGCTCGTAACCCTTGATGCCGGCGAAGTGGTACGCCACGTCGGACGCGGCGGCCTTGTGCGCGGCACGGGCCCAACCACGGGCGAACGACTCGGCGTCGACGACCTCGCCGTTGGAGAACTTGGTGTCGGGCTTGATCTTGAAGGTCCAGGACGTGCAGCCCTCGTCCGACGTCGCCGACTCGGCGAGCGCGGGCTCGGCCAGGCCGTCCGGCGTGTTCCCGTACAGGCCGGTGAACAGGGCGTTGGCCAGCAGGACACCGGTGGACTCGTGGGCACGCCCCGGGTCGATGGTGTCGGGCTCCGTGCTACCGAGCCGGAACACACCGCCGTTGGCACTGCCCTTGTCCTTGCTGTCACCGTCACCGCCGCCACAGGCGGTAGCGGCCAGGGCGACGACAACCGCGCCCACGACCCACTTGGCGCTCTTGGCACCGCGCATGGGTTTCCTCCTCATGAGTCCACTGATCGACTTGAGGGGCAAAAAAACCTCGCCGACACCCCTGACGGCGAGCAATTTTCCTGCCCATAGTGTGCTCGTGAGTCGGCGCGATCCCCACATCGCGTGACCCATTGACCCGAGCTCAATGGAGCCATCCTCAGGGACTGCCAGGCCGTAAACCACACTTAAGTGGTCTCGTTTTCACAACATCGATCCGCGTCAGAAACCCGAAATCCGGACAAACGGATAGGAGACAGACACGTGCGAAACGGACGGTTAGCTCATCTTCCGGAGTGTCACGGTCGGTATGCGGACACCTGAACGCAAAAATCCGCTTGACATAAGCGAACAGCCCCTCCCTTCACGGACTCCGTGAAGGGAGGGGCTGCTGCACTACCAGGGCCCTGCGGCCGGCTGCGCCGACCGTTGCCACCGCCCGAGCAAATCCGGGCGAACAGCCTTACGACTGTTGTTACTTGGCGGACTTGGCGCGCGACGCGGTGCGCGAGCGGTCCTTCTGGTCCAGGACGACCTTGCGGATACGGACGGCCTCCGGGGTCACCTCGACGCACTCGTCGTCACGGCAGAACTCCAGGGACTGCTCCAGGGAGAGCTTGCGCGGGGGCACCACGTTCTCGGTGTTGTCCGCGGAAGCCGCACGCATGTTGGTGAGCTTCTTCTCCTTGGTGATGTTCACGTCCATGTCGTCGGAGCGCGAGTTCTCGCCGACGATCATGCCCTCGTACACCTCGGTGCCGGGGTCGGTGAACAGGACGCCGCGCTCCTGCAGGTTGATCATCGCGAACGGCGTGACCGAACCGGCGCGGTCGGCGACCAGCGAACCGTTGTTACGGGTCACCAGCGGGCCGAACCACGGCTCGTGGCCCTCGTGGATCGAGTGGGCGATGCCGGTGCCGCGCGTGCCGGTGAGGAACTCCGTACGGAAGCCGATGAGACCGCGCGACGGGACGACGAACTCCATGCGGACCCAGCCGGAGCCGTGGTTCGACATGTTGTCCATGCGGCCCTTGCGGACGCCCATGAGCTGCGTGACGGCGCCCATGTGCTCCTCGGGCACGTCGATCGTCATGCGCTCGACCGGCTCGTGCACCTTGCCGTCGACCTCCTGCGTGACCACCTGCGGCTTGCCGATGGTCAGCTCGAAGCCCTCGCGGCGCATCTGCTCGACCAGGATGGCGAGCGCGAGCTCACCACGGCCCTGGACCTCCCAGGCGTCCGGGCGCTCGGTCTCCAGCACGCGGAGCGAGACGTTACCGACGAGCTCGCGGTCCAGACGGTCCTTGACCTGGCGCGCGGTGACCTTGCGGTCCTTGACGGCGGACTTGGCGTCCGCGCCCTTGCCGCTGCCGCCACGGCCGACCATCGGGGAGGTGTTGGTACCGATGGTCATGGAGATCGCCGGCTCGTCGACCGAGATCAGCGGAAGCGCGATCGGGTTCTCCGGGTCGGCCAGGGTCTCGCCGATCATGATCTCGGGGAAACCGGCGACCGCGCAGATGTCACCCGGGCCCGCCACCTCGGCCGGCTTGCGGGTGAGCGCCTCGGTCATCATCAGCTCGGTGATGCGGACGTTGGAGATCGAGCCGTCACGCTTGATCCACGCGACGGTCTGGCCCTTGCGCAGCTCGCCCTGCTCGACGCGAACCAGCGCGATACGGCCGAGGAAGTTGTCCGCGTCCAGGTTGGTGACGTGGGCCTGGAGGGGGGCCTCCTCGTCGTACACCGGGGCGGGGACGTGCTCCAGGATGGTGGAGAAGAACGGCTCCAGGTTGGTGCTGTCCGCCGGGACGGTGCCGTCCTCGGGCTTGGTCAGCGAGGCCACGCCGTCACGGCCGCAGGCGTAGACGATCGGGAACTCGATCTGGTCCTCGTCCGCGTCCAGGTCCAGGAAGAGGTCGTACGTCTCGTTGACGACCTCGTCGATCCGGGAGTCCGGGCGGTCGGTCTTGTTGATGCAGAGGATGACCGGCATCTTCGCCTGCAGAGCCTTGCGCAGGACGAAGCGGGTCTGGGGCAGCGGACCCTCGGAGGCGTCCACCAGCAGAACGACGGCGTCCACCATCGACAGACCGCGCTCGACCTCACCACCGAAGTCGGCGTGGCCGGGGGTGTCGATGATGTTGATCGTGATCGGGGCCCCGCCGTCCTTGGGGTGATACTTCACCGCCGTGTTCTTGGCGAGGATCGTGATGCCCTTCTCACGCTCCAGGTCGTTCGAGTCCATCATGCGGTCGTCGAGGTGCTGGTGGGCGGCGAAGGCACCGGCCTGCTTGAGCATGGCATCGACGATGGTCGTCTTGCCATGGTCGACGTGGGCGACGATGGCGACGTTACGGATGTCGTGGCGCGTGGGCACTTCGGCGCTTCTCCCGGGATCGTGGATGGCGTCGCGTACGGTCCGGCACGCGCGCCTCGGCCGGGCGAAAACCTGCCACGGCCTTACCCCATGGTACGTCGAGTGGCGGGAACCGCCTGCCGGGGGTCTGTCAAGAGGCCGGATGCATGAGTGCGGCCGAGGGTTGCGTGGGGTGCCCCGACCGCTGTTCCGACCGGTATTCACGCGGGTCAACGGGTATGCACGACCTTGCCCGCCGGGGGATCCGGCGGGCAAGGGACTTGAGTCACATCTGAGCTTGTGACCCTGCGGTCAACCAGACAGGCACCGCTTTGTCACCACTTCTTCTCCCCCGCTACTTCTTCTTGTCCTTCGCGGTGGGCGCCTTCTTCCAGCCGATGTCCTGGTAGCGGGGAGCGCCGAGGCCGAACGCGCCCGCGTTGGCCAGGCCCGGCTTGACCGCCACCAGCTCGGGACGCTGGAAGAGGGGGATGGAGCCGGCCGCGGCCCAGATCCGGGCGTCGGCCTTGCGCATCAGCTCACGGGACCGGTCCTCGTCCAGCTCGCCGACCGCCTGGTCGAAGAGCTGGTCGATGTGGTCGGTGCCGACCCGTGTGTAGTTCTGTTCGACGAGGAGCGAGCCGTCCGCGGCCGGCTCCGGCTTGGCGAAGATGGGCCGGGCGTCGGTGGCCGGGTAGGCCGTCGCGGGCCAGGAGTACAGGGCCAGGTCGTACTGCCCGGAGGCGATGTGGTCCTTGAAGAAGCTGTCGTCGGCCACCTTGATCGTCTCGGTGTTCACACCGACCTTGCGAAGCATCCCGGCGATCCGCTCGCCGACCGTGCGCAGGGACTCCGAGCCGGGGCCCGCCGGGAGGACGAACCGCAGCGAGAGCGCCTTGCCGTCCTTGGCGAGCATGCCGCCGGAGGTGCGGACGGGCTGCTTGGCGGGTGCCGGGGCCGGGGAGGCCTTGGCGGGGTCGACCTCGTCGCGGGCCGGGACGCCCTTGGCGTCGTCGATGCTCTCCGCCGTGGCGGCCCGGGCGACCTGGGCCGCCTGGGCGAGCAGGGACGCCTCCTGCTGGGCGCCGAAGGGGGCGGGGGCGAGCACCGGGGACGGCCCGTCCTGGGTGCCCTCCGGGGCGGTGTCGCCCTTCGCCCGGTCCTCGGTCGCCGAGCGCGGGTCGCCGTTGGCTCCGTCGTCCTGGCCCACGATGTAGAGCCCGTCGTTGCCGGTGCCCGGGCCCGACGGGGTCTTCGAGTCGTCCTGCTGCTCGCTCTCCGGGCCGGCCTTGGCGCCCGCCGGCTCGGTGATCTTGCCGCCCTTGCGCCAACCCGCGTCCGTGAGCAGGGCCTGGGCCGCGTGGGTGTCCTGGCCGCCGAGCGCGTCGCTGTTGTCGGCGTACGCCCGCTGCCCGGCCAGGGCCAGGTGGCTGCCGACCGGCTTCGCGGGCAGGCCGAGCGGCTTCAGTACGACCTCGGCCAGCGCCTTGCGGTCCAGGGCCCGGGCCACCGCCCGGCGCACCCGCTCGTCCGCCAGCGGGCCGGAGGCCCCGTTCATCGCGAGCTGGGTGTAGGTGGGCTCCAGGGACTTGCGGACGGTGAAGGCCTTCAGGGCCGTCTGCTCCTCGGCGTACCGCTTGACCGAGTCGAGGTGCTTCTGGCGGCTCTCCGTCTCCGCCGCGGCCTTCTCCTCGTCCACCCCGAAGGCGGTCGCCCACGACAGCGTGGCCTCCGCCGGGGTCAGCGCGGCTCCCGGGCCGTGGGCCGGCGCGCCGCCCGCGCCCGGGCCGTTCTTGCCGGCCGCGTCGCGGCGGGCCAGTGCGATCCGGTCGGCCCCGGCCCGGTCGATCTCCGCCAGATCGAGCTTGCCGGCCGCCAGCGCCGCCGGGCGCTCGGCCCGCGGCACCGCCGTCAGGACCAGCGTGTCCAGCTTGGCCGGGCGGCCCCACCAGCGCGCGTTGCGGGTCAGGGCGGCGGTACCGGTCTTCTTGTCGATCGCGCCCAGCCCGAAGGGCCCGGCGGTGATCTTCAGCGCGCCGCGGGCGCCCTCGTTGAAGGCGTCCGGGGTGCCGGTGACCTGCTTGGGGTAGAGCGGGGTGAAGAGCGAGCGCCAGTCGGCGTACGGCTTGTTGAAGGTGACCCTGACCTCCAGGTCGGTCTTGCCCTTCTCGATCTTCTCGATGCGGTCGTAGCCGGCGTTGCGCGCCGTCCAGTACGCGGAGTCCTTGCCGTTCAGGGCCCGCCACTGCGCCACGAAGTCGGCGGCGCCGATCTCGCGCCCGTCGCTCCACACCGCCTTCTGGTTCAGCTTGTACTGGACGACCTGCTTCGGCTCCCGCTCGATGATCTCGGCCTTCTCCAGGTAGTCCGGGTTGGCCACCGGCCGGCCCTTGGCGTCCAGCACGAAGAGCTGGGGCAGCACGGCGCCGGCGATCCTGTTGGTGGTGGCGTCCGCGTCGGCCTGGAAGGTGTTGAGGGTGTCCGGGAGGGTGTCCACCGCCCAGCGCAGCACACCCCCGTCCGCGACCTTGTCGCGGGTGGTCGTCGCGATGTCCTGTCCTGCGGCGGCCTGACCGCCCTCGTCGTCACCCGCGCCGCAGCCCGTGAGCAGCGGCAGTGCGAGGACTCCCGAGGTCAGGAGCGCCAAGGACCTGCGCCTTCTCTGGGACATGGGTGGTACCTCCGGGGCGGGGCGTGGGGGAAGCATGATCACGTTCGGCGGTATATGGAGCTGATCACACCGGTTGCCGGAACCCACTGAAATAGACGCTCCGCCGCACCCCCCGCACCCGCCTCTCGCCACGCCGCGAACCCCACCCGTGCGGACCAATCCCGCTTGCGCGGCGAGAGGCGTTCCCCCGGGAGAGGGATGACAATGGGGGGCAGGGAGGGGCGCACGATTCACGCCTGCGCGCCCGCAATCGCTGCACGTCCCTTCACACGGGGGACGGGAAGCGCGACACTCGCAGGCGCACATGAGCGTTGCCACCGCACCTGGCGGAAGTGAGGGCAAATCATGTCCCTGCAAGACGATCTGAGTGCCGTACGGCGCAACCTGGACGAGCTGACGCGCAAGGTCGAGCGGCTGGAACAGCAGGCCGCACGGCAGAAGCCGTCGACGACGGCGGCCGGTCCGGACCCGTCCCGGATGGTGACGGTCCCGGACACCCCGTACGACAGCTCCCTGTGGACGGACTCCGACGACGAGGGCCTGGGCGCCCGCGACCGCCGCGCCCCCTGAGGCAGTCCGTCACGGACACGCATCCACCCGCGCCCCGTCGGGTCCGGCCGTCCGCGGCCGGGCCGGTCGGGGCACCCCTCATCACTCCACCCGGAGTCTTCTTTGGCCACAGGCACGGAACGACCCCAGCAGCGGCCCGGCGGCGTCCACGACGCCTCACGGGCCGCGATCGCGGCCCGGCACCTGCGGACCGACCGGTGGTGGCTGGCCCCCGCCGGCACCGCGGCCGGGCTGTTCGCCTTCATCGTCTACTCGACCTGGCGGGCCTTCGCGAACGCCGACTACTACGCGGCCCCGTACGTCTCCCCCTTCTACTCCCCGTGTCTCGCGGAGAACTGCGTCCCGATGAAGGGCGGGCCCAACTGGGAGATCTTCGGCAGTTGGTGGGGCCTCTCCCCCGCCCTGCTGATCCTGATCTTCCCGCTCGGCTTCCGGCTGACCTGCTACTACTACCGCAAGGCCTACTACCGGGGATTCTGGGCCTCACCGCCCGCCTGCGCCGTCGCCGAACCGCACGCGAGGTACACCGGCGAGACCCGTTTCCCGCTGATCCTGCAGAACGCTCACCGGTACTTCTTCTACGCGGCGGTCCCGGTCGCGGGCATCCTCACGTACGACACGGTGCTGACCTTCCGCGACGAGCACTACGCCTGGGGCCACATGGGCCTCGGGACCCTGCTGTTCCTGGTCAACATCACCCTGATCTGGGCCTACACCCTGTCCTGCCACTCCTGTCGGCACATCATGGGCGGCCGGCTCAAGCACTTCTCCGAGCACCCGGTGCGCTACCGGCTCTGGGGTTGGGTCAGCCGGCTCAACGCCCGCCACATGCAGCTGGCGTGGGCCTCCCTGATCAGCGTGGCCCTGTGCGACTTCTACGTGTACCTGCTGGCGAGCGGCGCCTTCACCGACCCGAGGATCTTCTGAGATGGCTCAAGTGGAACGGCAGCAGTGGGACGTGGTCGTGGTCGGCGCGGGCGGCGCCGGACTGCGCGCCGCGATCGAGGCCCGCGAGCGCGGCGCCCGTACGGCCGTGATCTGCAAGTCCCTGTTCGGCAAGGCCCATACGGTGATGGCGGAGGGCGGGATCGCCGCCTCCATGGGCAACGTCAACGAGGGCGACAACTGGCAGGTGCACTTCCGCGACACCATGCGCGGGGGCAAGTTCCTCAACCAGTGGCGGATGGCGGAGCTCCACGCGAAGGAGGCTCCGGACCGGGTCTGGGAGCTGGAGACCTGGGGCGCGCTCTTCGACCGCACGCCCGACGGGAAGATCTCCCAGCGCAACTTCGGCGGGCACGAGTACCCGCGCCTCGCGCACGTCGGCGACCGCACCGGCCTGGAGCTGATCCGCACCCTCCAGCAGAAGATCGTCCAGCTCCAGCAGGAGGACTTCAAGGAGTACGGGGACCACGAGGCCCGGCTCAAGGTCTTCCAGGAGTGCACGGTCACCCGGGTGTTGAAGGACCGCGGCGGTCCGACGGACGGAGCGAGGGTCTCGGGGACCTTCTGCTACGAGCGCGAGACCGGCCGCTTCTTCGTGCTGGAGGCCCCGGCGGTCGTCCTCGCCACGGGCGGGATCGGCAAGTCCTTCAAGACCACCTCCAACTCCTGGGAGTACACGGGCGACGGCCACGCGCTGGCCCTGCTCGCGGGCGCGCCCCTGCTCAACATGGAGTTCGTGCAGTTCCACCCGACCGGCATGGTCTGGCCGCCGTCGGTCAAGGGCATCCTCGTCACCGAGTCCGTACGCGGTGACGGCGGGGTACTGCGCAACTCCGAGGGCAAGCGGTTCATGTTCGACTACGTCCCCGACGTCTTCAAGGAGAAGTACGCCGAGTCGGAGGCGGAGGGCGACCGCTGGTACGAGGACCCGGACAACAACCGGCGCCCGCCCGAGCTGCTGCCGCGCGACGAGGTGGCGCGGGCGATCAACTCCGAGGTGAAGGCGGGCCGCGGCTCACCGCACGGCGGGGTCTTCCTCGACGTGTCCACCCGGATGCCGGCCGAGAGGATCAAGCGGCGGCTCCCGTCGATGTACCACCAGTTCAAGGAGCTGGCGGACGTGGACATCACGGCGGAGCCGATGGAGGTGGGCCCGACCTGCCACTACGTGATGGGCGGGATCGCGGTCGACTCGGAGTCCGCCGCCACCGTCGGGGTGCCGGGGCTGTTCGCGGCCGGGGAGGTCGCGGGCGGGATGCACGGCTCGAACCGGCTCGGCGGGAACTCGCTCTCCGACCTGCTGGTCTTCGGGCGGCGGGCGGGACTGCACGCGGCCGAGTACGCCACGTCGGCGCCGCGCCCGAGCGTCGTCCAGGCGGAGGTCGACGCGGCGGCGACGGAGGCGCTGGCCCCCTTCCACGCCGCCGAGGGCGCGGAGAACCCGTACACGCTCCACCAGGAACTGCAGACGACCATGAACGACCTGGTCGGGATCATCCGGCGCGAGGGCGAGATGGCCGAGGCTTTGGAGAGGCTCGCGACCCTGCGCGTACGGGCCTCCCGGGCCGGTGTCGAGGGGCACCGGCAGTTCAACCCGGGCTGGCACCTCGCGCTGGACCTGCGGAACATGCTGCTGGTCAGCGAGTGCGTGGCCCGAGCGGCCCTGGAGCGCACCGAGAGCCGGGGCGGGCACACCCGCGAGGACTGCCCGTCGATGGAGCGCGCCTGGCGCCCGGTGAACCTGCTGTGCCGGCCGGTGGACCCGGCCCCGGTGGACCCGGCGGCCGACCGGATCACCCTGGTCCGTACCCGCACGGAGCCCATCCGCCCCGACCTGCTCGCGCTCTTCGAGAAGGAAGAGCTGGCCAAGTACCTCGCCGAAGAGGAGCTGTACGGATGAGTACGTACGACGCGAGCTTCCGGATCTGGCGGGGCGACGCGGAGGGCGGGGAACTGCGGGACTTCACCGTCGAGGTGCACGACGGGGAGGTGGTCCTGGACATCGTCCACCGGCTCCAGGCCACCCAGGCCTCGGACCTGGCGGTGCGCTGGAACTGCAAGGCCGGCAAGTGCGGCTCGTGCAGTGCGGAGGTCAACGGCCGGCCGCGGCTGATGTGCATGACGCGCATGTCGACCTTCGAGCGGTCCGAGACGATCACGGTCACCCCACTGCGTGCCTTTCCGGTCGTCCGCGACCTGGTGACGGACGTGTCCTTCAACTACGCCAAGGCGCGGGAGGTGCCGGCCTTCGTACCGCCGGCGGGGGTGGCCCCGGGCGAGTACCGGATGCAGCAGATCGACGTGGAGCGCTCGCAGGAGTTCCGCAAGTGCATCGAGTGCTTCCTGTGCCAGGACACCTGCCATGTGGTGCGTGACCACGAGGAGAACAAGGGTGCCTTCGCCGGTCCGCGGTTCCTGATGCGGGTGGCGGAGCTGGACATGCACCCGCTGGACGCGGCGGCGGAGGCGGGCCTGGACCGCAAACGCACCGCGCAGGAGGAGCACGGGCTCGGCTACTGCAACATCACCAAGTGCTGTACGGAGGTCTGCCCGGAGGGCATCAAGATCACGGACAACGCGCTGATCCCGCTGAAGGAGCGGGCGGTGGACCGTAAGTACGACCCCCTGGTCTGGCTGGGGAACAAGATCGGACGCCGGCGGGGCTGACGGCCTGCCCCGGGCCCCCTCGGGAGGGCCCGGGGTCGGCGTCCGGCGTCCGGCGTCCGGCGTCCGGCGTCCGGCGTCCGGCGTCCGGCGGGGTCAGCGCCCGGAGTGGTCGATGACGTTGCCGTTGGAGCAGTTGTTCGCGTGGTCCCCCACCCAGTCGCCGAGGACGGGGACCACGGCCACCTCCTGGAGGCAGACGGCGGCCGCGGTGAAGTTCCAGTTGTTGGCCGCGTTCACCCCGCCGCCGAAGTTGCTGTCGTTGTCGGCGTGGGCGGGCGTGGCGAGGGCGAGCGCGGCCACGGTGAGCGCGGCGGCGGAGATGATCTTCTTCATGGGCTGCCAACGAGCCGTCGGCGGGCCGGTCACGGACGATGACTCCGAATGCGCGGCCACGAAAGCCCCCATACCCTCCCAATTGTGATTCCGCCGAGAAGCAGGCCGCGCCGCAGGATGTTCGTACGGGCCGGGCTCGCCCTGGCGGCCGGGCTGCTCGCGGTCGGCGGCGGGGGCGCGGCCGGGGCGACGCCCGCGTGGGCCGAGGATCCCGTCACCCTGTCCCAGCAGGGGCAGATCACCGACCGCGTGGGGGCCCTGGGCGACCGGCAGGGGGCCGTCACCGCGGCGCTCGACAAGCTGTACGCCGACCGGAAGATCCAGCTCTTCGTCGCCTACGTACGGGACTTCTCCGGGCGCTCCCCCCAGAGCTGGGCCGACGCCACCGCCCAGCGCAACGGCCTCGGCCAGAACGACGTCCTGCTGGCCGTGGCGACCGGGGCCCGCCAGTACGCCTATTCGGCCGATGTCGACTCCGGTTTCACCGAGCAGCAGCTGGCCACCGTCGCGCAGACCGCCATCGAGCCCGCCCTGCGGCAGAACGACTGGGCGGGCGCCGCCATCGGCGCGGCCAACGGCTACAACGCCGTCCTCGGTGGTCAGCCGATCCCCGTGCCCACCATCACCCCCGGACCGGCGAATCCCGGCGGCAAGGCGGACGGGGAGAGCGGGGCCGGGGACTTCGTGCTCCCGGTGATCGCCGTCGGCGCGGCCGGGGCGCTCGCGGCGTACACGTACACCCGCCGCAAGCGCAAGGACGCCGCCGGTGGCGGGCGCGGTACGACCACCGGGCCGGGCTGGCCCGAAGGGGCGCCGGACCGGCTCCCGCTGCCGGAGCTGGACTCCAGGGCCAAGGCCCTGCTGGTGGAGACCGACGACGCGGTCCGCACCAGCACCGAGGAACTCGGTTTCGCCTCGGCCCAGTTCGGCGAGGAGGCGGCCCGCCCGTTCGTCGCGGCCGTGGAATACGCCAAGGACGAGCTGACGCACGCCTTCCGGCTGCGTCAGCAGCTCGACGACGCCTACCCGGAGGACGACGCGACCCGGCGGCGGATGCTGGACGAGATCGTCGCCCGGTGCGCCGAGGCGAACGGGCGGCTGGACGCCGAGTCGGCGGACTTCGACCGGCTGCGGGACCTGGAGAAGAACGCCCCGCAGGCGTTGGCGAGCGTGGAGCAGAGCTATCTGGAGCTGACGGGGCGCGCGAGCACCGCCGAGGCGACCCTGACCGCGCTGGCCCGGCGGTACGCGGACTCGGCGTCCGCGCCCATCGCCTCCAACGCCGAACAGGCCAAGGACCGGCTGCTGTTCGCGGCGACCAACCTGGGCCTGGCCCACGCGGCCCTCGACGCGGGCGAGAAGGGCACGGGGGCCGTGCACGTACGGGCCGCCGAGGGCGCGGTGGACCAGGCGGCGACCCTGGTGGACGCGGTCGAGCGGCGGGCGCAGGAGCTGGCGGAGGCGGCCGGGAAGCTGCCCGGCGCGCTGACCGAGACGGACACCGACCTCGCGGACGCCCGCGGGCTGCTCACCGGAACGGCGGAGGGCACCTCGACGGCGGACCTGCGCGGACGGATCGGCCGGGCCGAGGCCGTACTGGCCGACGTACGGCGGGAGGAGGCGGCCGGCCGGTACGACCCGATCGACGCCCTGCGCCGGATCGAGGAGGCCGACGCGGCCCTCGACGAGGCGCTGGCCGGGGCGCGGGAGCGGGAGTCGGGGCGGCAGCGGGCGGTGGCCCTGCTCGACCAGGCCATGCTCGCGGCGCGCAGCGCGATCGGCGCGGCGACGGACTACATCACCACCACCCGGGGTGCGGTGGGCAGCCAGGCCCGGACCCGGCTGGCGGAGGCGGGCCGGCACCTGGAACGGGCGGTGTCCCTGACGGAGGCCGACCCGGCGGGGGCGCTCGCGGAGGCCCAGCGCGCGGATGCGCTGGCGCGGGAGGCGCAGCAGCTGGCGGAGCAGGACGTACGCGCGTACCAGGACCCGTACGCGGGCCGGCGGCACGGCGGCGGCCAGGGCGGTGCCGTACTGGGCGGGATCATCCTGGGCGAGATCCTGCGGGGCGGCCGGGGCGGCGGGGGCTTCGGGGGCGGCGGCGGGGGCTTCGGCGGTGGGGGCGGCAGCGGTCCCGGCTCCTTCGGGGGCGGCGGAACCCGCGGCCGCATGGGCGGCGGCGGCCGCTTCTGAACTGCACACACATCGTCCCTGACCAGGAGAGACCCATCATGAGCAAGCAGACCGTCCTCGGCCGCGTCACCCAGCTCGCCAAGGCCAACATCAACGCGCTGCTGGACCAGGCGGAGGACCCGCAGAAGATGCTGGACCAGCTGATCCGCGACTACACGAACAACATCTCGGAGGCGGAACAGGCGGTCGCGACGACGATCGGCAACCTGCGGATGCTGGAGGCGGACCACACGGAGGACGTGGAGGCGGCCGCCGAGTGGGGCGGCAAGGCCCTGGCGGCGAGCAGGAAGGCGGACGAGCTGCGGGCGGCGGGCTCGGCGGCGGACGCCGACAGGTTCGACAACCTCGCGAAGGTGGCGCTGGGCCGGCAGCTCCGGTCGGAGAAGGAGGCGAAGACGGCGGAGCCGACGATCGCCGCCCAGACGGAGGTCGTCGACAAGCTCAAGTCGGGTCTGGACGCGATGCGGAACAAGCTGACGGAGCTGCAGGGCAAGCGCGACGAGCTGGTGGCCCGGGCCAAGACGGCCCGAGCCCAGAACACGATGTTGGACGCGGTGAAGAACATCGACGTCATGGACCCGACGAGCGACCTGGCCCGCTTCGAGGAGAAGGTGCGGCGGGAGGAGGCGATGGCGCTCGGCAAGCAGGAACTGGCGGCGTCCTCCCTGGACGCCCAGTTCGAGGCCCTGGACGACCTCGGCAAGTCCTCGGAGGTCGAGGCCCGCCTCGCCGCCCTCAAATCCGGCAAGGCCGCCTAGGCCGTCTCTTTCGGATCTTGTCGCCCGGCAAGATCCGGAAGAGACGGCCTGGGTCGGGGCCAGGATTCCCGCCCGCCGCTCCACGACCGGCGTCGGTGACAGCCGCCCCGCCCGACCGGGGGGCGGCCACCACGTGCTGTCGGCCCCTGCCCCGGCGGGCGGGAGGTGCTCAGCCGTACATGCTCAGCAGCTGCTCCGCCGAGAGTTCGGCGACGGCCTCCGATGCCGCGCCGGGCAGCGGGAGTTCGAACCAGACCGTCTTGCCGCGGTGGGTGCGGCGCGTGCCCCAGCCCGCCGACAGCAGGCCGACCAGCTGGAGGCCTCGGCCGCCCTCGTCGGTGTCACGGGCGCGGCGGCGGCGGGGCTGGACCAGGTTCGCGTCCCAGACCTCGCAGACCAGTGTGCGGTCCAGCAGCAGCCGCAGCCGGATCTCGCCCTCCCCGTACCGCAGGGCGTTGGTGACCAGCTCGCTGACCAGGAGTTCGGTCGTGTCCAGCAGGCCCTCCAGGCCCCAGGCCGGGAGCTTGGCCCGGGCCAGTTCCCGGGCCCGGCCCACCGAGCGTGCCTCGCGCGGCAGTTGCCAGTCGCCGACCGCGTCCACCGGCAGGCCCTGCACCCGTGCCATGAGCAGGGCGATGTCGTCCTCGCCGTGCCGGGTGTCGAGGGTGTTCAGCACGTGGTCGCAGACGTCCTCCAGCGGCCGGACCGGATCCGCGAGGGCCGCGCGCAGTCCGCGCAGCCCCTCCTCCAGGGGATGGTCGCGGGATTCCACGAGCCCGTCCGTGTAGAGGGCCAGCAGAGCCCCCTCCGGCAGGTCGACCTCGACCTCCTCGAAGGGTTCGCCGCCCACGCCCAGCGGCATCCCGGGCGGGACCTCCAGGAGCAGTGCGGGCCGTGAGACGCCGGCCTCGTCCGGGGGTTCGACCAGCACGGGCGGCATGTGGCCCGCGTTGGCGATGGTGCAGCGCCGCGTCACCGGGTCGTAGACCGCGTAGACGCAGGTGGCGAGGTACACCTCGGAGCGGTCCGCGTCCCGCGAGTGCAGGGCCGCCCGGGAGGCCTGCTGGGAGCCGCCGGGGGCGCCCAGGCCGCGGGCGATCTCGTCGAGCGCGGTCAGTACCTCCGCCGGTTCGAGGTCCAGCAGCGCCAGGGTCCGTACGGCGGTGCGCAGTTCGCCCATGGCGACGGCGGCCCGCAGGCCGCGGCCCATGACGTCGCCGACGACCAGCGCGGTGCGGTGCCCGGGCAGCTCGATGACGTCGAACCAGTCGCCGCCGACCTCGGTGGCCGCGTTGCCGGGCAGGTACCGGCAGGCGATGTCGAGACCGGCCGCCTCCGGGTCGCCGGGGGGCAGCAGGCTGCGCTGCAGGATCAGCGCCCGCTCGTGCTCGCGGCGGTAGAGCCGTGCGTTGTCGATGCATACGGCGGCCCGTGCGGCGAGTTCCACGGCCACCGCCCGGTCCCGTTCGCCGAAGGGTTCGCTGCCCTTGGTACGGGAGAACTGGGCGAGTCCGACGACCGTGTCGTGGGCGACCATCGGCACGACCAGCGTGGACTGGACGAGGTCCTCCGGTCCGCCGCCCTCGATCAGCCGCGTGCGTGCCGTACGCAGGGCCAGCGCGCCCGGCGAGGCGGCCGGGTAGCGGTGGATGTCGCCGACGGAGACCGGTGCGCCGGCACCCGACAGCGGGGCGTCCGAGACGGCGGAGGCGAAGGCCACCCGGCGCAGGGCGGCCGAGGGCGTCCGGGCCGGGCCCTGGCCGGGCAGGCTGGGCACGCCCGGGCCCTGGGGTCGGGCGGGCCGGTCGTCGTCGCCGAGCAGCAGCCCCTGGTAGAGGTCGACGGCGGCCAGGTCGCAGAAGCCGGGGACGGTGACGTCGAGGAGCTCGCGGGCGGTGGTCTCCAGGTCGAGGGAGTTGCCGATGCGGTGCCCGGCCTCGTTGAGGAGGGCGAGGTTGCGCCGGACCCCGGCGGCCTCGCGGGCGGCGAGGTGGCGGCGGGTGACGTCGGTGCCGATGCCGGCGACGCCGATGGGGCGGCCGCTGCCGCCGTGGACGCGGTAGAGGTTGATGGACCAGTGGCGGTTCTCGCGGCTGCCGGGCGCGGCACCGGTGATCCGCAGGTCGGTGACCGAGTCGCCGGTGTCCAGCACCCGGCGCAGGGCTTCGGTCATCCGGTCGGCCTCGTGCGCGGGCAGGTAGTCGTGCACGGTCCGGCCGCGGTGCTCCTCGGCGGCGCCCCCGAAGACGGTGGCGAACCGGCGGTTGGCCCGCTGCACGGTGAGGTCCGTGCCGAAGAGCAGGAAGCCGAAGGGAGATTGGCCGAATATCGCCTGTGAGGCCGCCAAGTCGGATTCGATCCGGCGCAACGCGCGTACGTCGACGACGACACACAGCGCGGCCCGTTCGGCGGTCGCCGTCTGGGTGGGCATCACATAGATCTCGGCCACGCCGTGCGCGCCGTTCCCGCCCGGGATCCGGAAGGGGATCAGGCCGGTCCACTCCTTGCCGTCGAGGATCTCGGCGACCTTGCGGTGCGCGTCGGGACGCAGCTCGGGCGGCATGAAGGCGTCGACCGGGTCGCGACCCACGGCCTGGGACGCGCTCAGCCCGAACAGTTCCTCGGCGCGCAGGCTCCACTGGTCGATGAACCCGTCGGGTCCGATCGAGAAGGAGGCGACCTTTATGTAGTCATATATCGAGCCAGGCGGACTGCTGTGCCACAGGGCGTCGTGCCATGTCTCTCGCGGCACGTCGGTCTGATGTGCCTGCGCAGGTATCTCGCTCACGCGACCGTCCCCTCCAGCTCACCGCAACCGGACCGGCCATGACCGAAGTATTCAGCACCACGGCCCCGGACGGCACGGCGTTCACGATCACAGCACGGTCTCGATGATTTCGAGCCATGTCGCGCGATCTCCCCCGCGTCCTTCCCCCGGCTGTCGCCGGGAGGCGTTCCCCAGAGGTCACACGCCACCGTTCACCTTGTTACTCACCAGGAAGAGCCAACTCGAACCACACAGTCTTGCCCGATTTCCCGTGGCGGGTCCCCCAGCGCTGCGAGGAGACGGCGACCAGGTGCAGGCCACGGCCCCCCTCGTCGTCATGGTCCGCGACCCGCTCGCGGGGCGGATCCGGAAGCGGATCGGAAACCTCCACGAGCAGTGCGGGGCCGGCCGCGGAGCTGTCGGCGGCCGGATTGCGCCGTTCCAGACGGACGCCGATGGGGCCGGAGGCGTACCGCAGGGAATTGGTGACGAGCTCGCTGACCAGCAGGACGGTCACATCGCCGACGGCTTCCAGGCCCCAGTCGTGCAAGGCGCCGCGGACGGCGTGGCGGGCGGTGCGGACGGCACCGGGCTCCGCGGGGAAGGCCCACTCGGCGCACTCACCGTCTGTGTCGATCACGCCGATCACTTCCCGGGCCAGCAGCGACCCCAGTCCGGTTCGTCGGGGACGAAAGGGGGACGAGATAGGGATTAATAGCGACATACCCGATATTTGGGGCGTCGTACCACTCGATCCCCGCCCACCGGCGCACTGTGGCGCAGACGGCCTAGACCGGGAGCCTCACGCGCCCCCGCCGCCGTCCTGGCACAGCCGGCGCCCGGCCTCGGCGACCGCGGGCCGGTCCTGGTCCAGCCAGTCCACCGACTCCAGCTCCTCCGGCCCGAGCCAGCGCAGCTCGTCGTGGTCCTCCAGCGGGGCGGGCACTCCGGAGAGCAGTCGGGCGGTCCACACGTGCAGGACGAGGCCGGGCCGCAGCGGCCACTCCCCCGGGATCCGCTCCAGCGGCTCGGCCTCGACGCCGAGCTCCTCGCGCAGTTCGCGCACCAGCGCGTCGGGGACGGACTCACCCGGTTCGGCCTTCCCGCCCGGCAGCTCCCAGCGTCCGGCGAGTTCGGGCGGTGCGCTGCGGCGGGCGGCCAGCAGGCGCCCCTCATGACAAAGGGCTCCGCCCACGACCACTCGTACCGTCATGGGCGGAGCCTATGTCAGCGTCGCGGGGCGCTGCGACGCTCAGTTCATCGTGGCGGTCCGACCGATCCGCTCGACCCAGTAGAGCTGCTTGTGTCCTCGGTCCTCGAGGCTGTCGGCGACCTTCTGGGCCTCGGCCCGGGTGGCGTACCGGCCCACCCGGTAGCGGTTGCCGTTGTCGTCCTCGCGTATGACCAGCCACGGAAGCAGGGCACCGCTGTCGTTCATTGCGTTTCACCCTCCGCCGACGTACCTGTCCGGGAAACCGCATTGCGCATATGCCCGAGCTTACGCCCGACCTTTACGGAGCGGATACGGTTTTTCACGAAGAGGTACCTCACAGGCGTACGCATCCGGCCATGCGTACGACTGGGCCGTGCGCGCCGGTTCGAACGGGGCGCACCGGCGGCCGGGGCGGGACCGCCGCGCCGTCGGGCGGCGGGCATCCGCGCAGGTGGCGCCGAGGAAGCGGCGGGGTGTCCGGAGCGGTCCGGGCCGCGGCGCGGGGGAAGGGGGTCCCGGCATACGGACCGAACGGTCCGAGGACGCCCGGGGCCGGGAGGGCGCGGGCGCCCGCCATCGCGCCGAAACCCGCCGGGTCGCCGGCGTCCGGTCGGGCGCGCGTGAACCCCCGGACGCCGCCCGGGGGTTGATGTCGCGAAGGAGGGAGCGGAGGGGACGGCTACCTCACCGGGAGGTGGTACGCCAGGCGGTAGCGGTCCGCCGGGACCACCACGTCGGCGGTCTCCACGGCCCGGCCGGAGGCGTAGTAGGTGCGGCCGATCACCAGCACCACGTGCCCCGGCACCCCGCCGAGGAGCAGGATCTCCTCGGCCAGCCCGGGCCGTGCGCCGACCTCCTCGACCACGTTGTCCACGACGACGTCGATCGCGGCCATCCGGTCGACCACCCCGGAGCCGCCCAGCGGTCCTTCCTCCGGCAGCATCACGGGAGTCCGGCCGGTCACGGCCAGCGGCTCCCAGGAGGTCGACAGCATCATCGCCTCCCCCGCGTCGCGGAAGACGTACCGCGTCCGCATCACGCGCTCGCCCGGTTCGATGCCGAGGCGCTTCGCGATCTCGGCGGGCGCGGCGGCCTGCTCACTGCTCGACTCCCACGTGCCGCGCGCGCCCACGTCCGCCTGTTCCTGACGGAACGGAGTCGAGGCGCCGCCCGTGCGGTAGCCGGCGCGGGCGACCCGCCGCGGGACCGGCTGTTCCCGTACGTACGTGCCGGATCCGGACCGGCCCTCGACCAGACCCTCCGCCATGAGGACCTTGCGCGCCTCCAGGGCCACGGTGTCGGAGACCCCGTACTCCTCGCGGATGCGTGCCTGAGAGGGAAGCCGGGCGTGCGGGGGCAGAGAACCGTCGACGATCTTCCGTCGCAGATCCCCGGCCACGCGCAGATAGGCCGGCTGCTCACCGAAAGTCACTGGCCACTCCCATCAGGTTGACAGACAGCTACACCCTGGCAACCGACGGTTGAAGACCGCAAGCAAGGGCCAGAGTTTCACTCGAAGTGATGAAGCCAGGTCCTCAAACCCGTTACCCTGCGCTACCTCGACGCCGTCACGCCGACTCCGACGAGGGCCCCCCGTCGGACCCGCCGTCCCCGTCCTCCAGGTCGTCCTCGATGTCCTGCAGCCACTGCGGAACCACCGTCGAAAGCCCGTACGCACCGCGCAGCGCCCGTTCCGTCTCCAAGGACATGGCGAGCTCCGCCCCGCGCCACGGCTGGTTGAAATCCTCCGGCCTCCTGGCCTGCGAGGCGCGCTGCCACTGCGTGCGCGCCGCCTCGATCTCCTTCAGCTGCGCCGCCACCGCCTTCTCCATCCCCGGCCGGGCCGCGTCCCCCTGGAGGAGCTTCGCCTCGACGCCCAGCACCGCGTGCACCTCACGCGCCCACGCCTGGTACTCCGGCAGCACGTCCTCCACGTCGCTGTCGGGAGGCCGGCTCATGACGAACTCGACGGCGTTGGCGGCCTGCAGGAAGGCCGCCTGCTCGGGCTTCAGCATCGGGGCGTCCTTGCGCAGACTGCCCCGCCACTCCTCCTCGGTCGTACCGATCACGCAGACCAGCGCCCGGTCCCCCTGGCGCCAGGACTCGCGGGAGGGCGCGTAGTAGAACATCTCCGCGTACTCGGGCAGCGCCCACGTGTCCATCGCGTACGCGTCCTGGGCCTTCCAGCACGTGTCCTCGGCCGTGCGGTCGGCCGCGCGGGACTCGGGGTCGTCCGGCACCTCCAGCACCTCGGCGGCGGTGACCTCGCCGTGGTGCACCCGCGCGCAGTCGATCCGGTACGTCACGGGCCGTTCGTCGACCAGGTCCCCGCCGGGAACGTTGAAGCAGTCACCCGCCCGCAGGTCGTCGAGGTCCGTGAGCTCGCCCTCGACGTCGGTGTATTCGCGCAGCGAGTCGAACCGGTCGTCGACGGAGTTCAGGAGCCGCTGACCGGTGAACACCAGCGCGCCGGTCATCGCCACGGACACCACCAGGCCCACGATCGCCAGGACCTTGCCCCGGTCGCCCCGCTTCGTGATCTGTACGAGGGCCGCGATGCCGAAGGCTATGCCGAGCGGCGGGAAGCACAACAGCCCGGACAGCAGCGAGGCGAGTGCGAATCCGTTGAGCGCCGGCGGCTGCTGTCCGTAACCGGGCGGCGGGGCCCAACCCCCGTGCGGGGGCGGCGGGGGCCAGGAGTGGCCCGGTCCGGGAGGAGGACTCGGCGGGTTGCTCACGGGGGCGGACTCCATCGCAGGGCGGCATCGCGGGGCGCCGCGCCGCAGCGGGCGCGAACGGATGCGCGAAATAGTACGCAGCTCAGGCGCCCGGCAGATCGGTCGCCCCCGCCGTCACGCACGGCCCGGTCGGCGCCCGCGGCTCCTGCGCCCCGGTGCGTGACACGGACCCCTGCGACGATCACCGACGCGTAACATCCGTGCCGTACACCGGCCATGACCGAGCGAAGGTGTTCCACCCATGACGCACGCACTCCCCGGCTACATCTGTTCCGAGGACGGCACCCGCGCGGACGTCCGGACCGCCCCGTGGGCGTGCCCGGTCTGTGGCGGACCCTGGGACCTCGATTTCACTCCGGACCCGACCGCGGCCCTGGAACCGGCCGCGGGACCGAACTCGCTGTGGCGGTACGGGTCCGTGCTGCCGCTTCCCGGGGCGTTCTCCGTGTCGCTGGCCGAGGGGCACACGCCAATGATCCCGCTGGCGGAGCGGATCCACGCCAAACTCGACTTCCTGATGCCCACGCTGTCCTTCAAGGACCGGGGCGCGGTGATGCTCGTGGAGCTCGCCCGGCGGCTCGCACCGCAGCGGGTCGTGGCGGACAGCAGCGGCAACGCCGGTACGGCGGTGGCCGCGTACTGCGCGCGCGCCGGACTGGCGTGCGAGATCTTCGTGCCCGAGGGCACGTCGGAGAAGAAGACGGCCCGGATGCGGGGGCACGGCGCTGCCGTCCGGGTGATCCCCGGCGGCCGCGAGGACGCCGCGCAGGCCGCCCGGGCGGCGGCGGACGCACCCGGCGTCTTCTACGCGAGCCACGTGTTCAACCCGTACTTCCTGCACGGGACCAAGACGTACGTGTACGAGGTGTGGGAGGAGTTGGGCGGCCGGCTTCCGGAGGCCCTGGTGGTCCCCGTGGGCAACGGCACCCTGCTGCTCGGGGCCGCCCTGGCCGTGGAGGAACTGGCCCGGCGCGGGGTCAGGCCGCCGGCCCTGATCGCGGTCCAGGCGGAGGCGGTGGCCCCGCTGGCGCGGGCCTTCGCGGCGGGCGCGGAGGAAGCCGCTCCGGTGGAACAGCGGCCGACCCTGGCCGAGGGGATCGCGATCCCGGCGCCGCCGCGCGCCCGCCAGATCCTGGCGGCGGTCCGCAAGTCCGGCGGCACCGTCCTGACCGTCCCGGACGACCGGCTGCGCGAGGCCCGGCGGGACCTGGCCCACCGCGGCCTGTCCGTGGAGCCGACGGCCGCCGCCTGCTGGGCCGCGGTGGGCCCGTCGGCTCCCGGGGATCCCCTGCAGGGCCGCACCGCCGTGATCCCCCTCTGCGGCGCGGGCACATAGGGGCGGCCCACCCACGCCCCGGCACCCGCACCCCGGCACTCCGGCACCCGCACCCGCGACCTGCACCGCCCCCACGTCCATGTCGGAATTCCACGAGCCCGGACGCGCCCGGTCTGATGAACTGACCCCATGACCACCCATGTTGATCTCGCCGCCCGGGCCACGGCGTTCGCGGCCCTGCACACCCCGGCCGCCCCGCTCGCCCTCGCCAACGCCTGGGACGTGGCAAGCGCCCGCATCGTCGAGGCCGCCGGCGCCCCCGCCGTCGCCACCACCAGCGCCGGCGTCGCCTGGTCCCTCGGGTCCCCCGACGGCGACGTGCTCGCCCGGGACCGGGCCCTCGACCTCGTCGCCCGTGTGGTCGACGCCGTCTCCGTGCCCGTCACCGCCGACATCGAGGGCGGCTTCGGCGCCGACCCGGCCGCCGTGGGCGAGACCGTCACCGGGGTCCTCGCCGCCGGGGCGGTCGGCATCAACATCGAGGACGGCCACCGCGACCCCGCCGAGCAGGTCGAGCGCCTGGCCGCGGCCCGCGCCGCGGCCGACGCCGCCGGGGTCCCGCTCTACATCAACGCCCGCGTCGACACCTACCTCCGGGGCTTCGGCGAGGACGCCACCCGTCTGGACGACACCCTGGCCCGCGCCGCCGCGTACCTGCGGGCCGGAGCCACCGGCGTCTTCGTGCCCGGCGTCCTCGACCCGACCACCGTCGCCGAGCTGGCCAAGGGCATCGACGCGCCCCTCAACATCCTGCTCGGCCCGGGCGCCCCGACCGTCGCCGCCTTCGGCGCCCTCGGCGTCTCCCGCGTCAGCCTCGGCTCCTGGGTGGCCGAAGCCGCGTACGCCGTGGTGCGCCGCGCCGCCGAGGAACTCCTCTCGGAGGGCACCTACGGGGCGCTCGCGCACTCCCTGCCCTACGGCGAGCTGAACGGCCTGCTCAAGGGCTGAGAAATCCGGAAGCCTGCATGGGCCAACGACCTTAGGATCCGGGCATGAGCACCTCAACTCCGGTCGACGGCAAGGCCGGCAAGGACGGCGAGGCCGCCGGGTCGGCCGCCACCCCCCTCGGCGGGATCTCGGGGGCGGTCTGGGCCGCCCTCGCCCTCGTCTACGTGGTCTGGGGCTCGACCTACCTCGGCATCCGGATCGTCGTCGAGACCATGCCGCCCTTCCTCTCCGCCGGAGCCCGGTTCATCACCGCCGGCCTGCTGCTGGCCGGGGTCGTCGCCTGCCGGTACGGTACGGCCGCGCTGCGGGCCACCCGCGCGCAGCTCGGCTCGGCGGTCCTGGTCGGCCTGCTGCTGATCCTCGGCGGGAACGGCGGTGTGGTCCTCGCCGAGACCTCGGTGCCCTCGGGCCTGGCCGCGCTGCTGGTGGCGGCGGTGCCGATGTGGGTGGTGGTGCTCCGGGCGAGCACCGGGGACCGGCCGCCGCGGCGCACCCTGGCCGGGGTGCTGGTGGGTCTCGTCGGGCTTGGGGTGCTGACCGGCCCCGGGCTCAGCGGCGCGGTGCGGCTGTCGGGGGTGCTGCTGGTCGTGGCGGCCTCGGTCCTGTGGTCACTGGGTTCGTTCACGGCGCCCCGGCTGAAGTTGCCGGCCAACCCCTTCACGGGCAGCGCCTACCAGATGTGCGCGGGCGGGATCGCCGCCGTGGTCGTCGGTCTGCTGCGCGGCGAGCACCGCGGTCTGGACCCGGCGGCGTTCTCCACCGCCTCCTGGGTGGCTCTGGGCTATCTGACGGTCGTCGGCTCGCTCGTCGGCTTCACGGCGTACGTGTGGCTGCTCCAGGCGGCTCCGCTGTCGCTGGTGTCCACGTACGCGTACGTCAATCCGGTGGTGGCCGTGGCGCTCGGCACGCTGATCCTCGACGAGGCGCTGACCTGGCCGATCGTGGTCGGCGGTGCGATCGTCGTCGCGGCGGTGGGCGTGATCGTCAGTACCGAGCGGAAGAAGTAGCGGAAGAAGCGACGGCGGCGCGGGCGCGCGCTCAGCCCCGCGCGGCCTGTTCGTACAGGGCTTTGGCGTGCTCGTCGAAGAGCGCGGCCGTGGAGTCCACGTCCGTGTCCCCGCCGCTCAGCACCCCGATCAGGTGCCCGGCCCGGTCCGGGCCGCCCCGATCGGCGATCCAGGGGCTGCCGCTGGTCCCCGTCCAGAACCCGGCGCAGCTCATGTAGAGCATGTCGGGGTCGTCCTCGTCGTGGCGGGTCTGGGTGGTGCAGGAGACGGGCTTGTTCTCCGGGTTGTGCTCGGACTCCGGGTAGCCGACGACGGTCACGTCCCGCTCGTACCCCGAGGTCCACTCGGGCTTCGGGGCCTCGGCGCCGCCGCCGACCGCGTCCTGGATGCTGCGCCCGTCCTCGTCCGGCTCGATGGTGAGGAAGGCGAAGTCGGCCGTGTCCTCGCCCCATTTCGTCCAGCGGTCGTCCACGTGGATCGACTTGACCTTCCACACGCCCAGCGGCTGGGTGCCGGCGCCCTCGCCGGAGAAGGCCGGGGCGAAGGAGAGCTCGCCGATGGCCAAGCCGTCGTGGGCCACCTCGCCCGGTTGCCCGTCCTCGCCCGCCGGGGCCACGCAGTGCGCGGCGGTGGCGACGACGTTGCCCTCGGGGCTGTCGACGACGCTCGCCGTGCACCAGTGCTCGCCGCCCGCCATGAGTACTCCGACGGTGGGGAAGGGGAGCACCGGCCGCTCGCCGGGCACCTTGAGGAACGCGACGGCGAACACCGCCACGATCCCCGCCGCGGCGGCCGCCGACGCCCCCTTCACCACCGTGCTCATCGCACGACGGGATCGGGTGTCGGTGCCTTCATCACCTTGCTGATCCACTCCAGGGAGCCCTCCCTCATACCGCGCACGTACGACTTTCCGTTGTGCTCACCATCCTGGATCACCTGCAGCGAAGTGTGCACGGGGCCCTTGCCGAAGTCGTTCATGAACTTCTCCGCCTTGTCGCGGCCGCTCTCCTTGGTGCCGATCTGGAAGTTGATGTAGACGTCCGGGCCGCCCGCCGCGATCAGCCGCCCGGCGAGCTTCTCCGGGTTGTCGGCGTCCATGGCCTCCTTGTTCCCCTGCCACAGCGGGGAGTCGGGGACGATGTCGACCCCGCTCGCGATGGCCGCCTTGAACCGGTCGGGGTGCTTGAGGACGTGCTTGAAGGCACCGAACCCGCCCGCGGAGGAGCCCATGAAGGCCCAGCCGTCGCGGGACGTGAAGGTCCGGAAATTGGCCTTCGTGAAATCCGGGATGTCTTCGACCATCCAGGTGCCCATCTTGGGCTGGCCGGGGATGTCCGAGGCGTCGAAGTGGTGCTTGGTGTCGGCGTTGTGCACCGGCATGATCAGGATGAAGGGCAGGCTGGTGCCGGCCTTGACCCCGTCGCTCACGGCCTGCTGCAGGCCGAGGCCGGGACCCGTACCCCAGTAGTTGGTGGGGTAGCCGCGCCCGCCGGGCAGGGAGATCAGGACCGGGAAGCCGCTCTTGGCGTACCTCGGGTCGTCGTACTCCTTGGGTACCCACACCCACACGTCACCCGTGAAGCCGGACTTCTTGCCGGTGAGGGTGGTGCGGCCGATCTGGGTGCCGTCCGGCAGCCGGGAGGTGCGGACGAACGAGGCCTTCGGCCCGGTCGGCATCTGCACCTCGGGCGGCACATCGGCGATCGCCCCGGCCTTCTCCTGGGTCTTGCCGAAGGCGACCGGATCCCCTATGTCCGAGAAGAGCCCGTACTGGTAGGCCGCCGTTCCGGCCCCGGCGAGGGTGAGCGCGAGCCCACCGCTGATCAGAATCATGCGCAGGCGATGGGGGCGACGGCTGCCCTCGGTCACAGGGCCGCCGTCGCCTTGCTGGTCTTGCTGCACGGTTTTTGTCCCGTTCCTTCTCCGGCGCCCACAAGGGGCGCGGGTCGGACCGATCGGTCCCCCTTACACCCTTTACAGAGGTATGAACGACGGGATGGGTTGCCTGGGACGGGGGTGACGTGGCGAGCGCCACGCGGTCGGCGGGGACGCGCCGCCGGGCCGGTCAGCCGACTTCGGGCTTCGGCCCCTTCAGGACCTTGCTGACCCACTCCAGGGAGCCTTCCTTCATGCCCCGGACGTAGTGCCAGCCGTTGTGCTCACCGTTCTGGATGTCGCGGACGGTCATCTTCACCGGTCCCTTGCCGTACTGCTGCTGGAACTTCGTCATCCGCTCCTTCCCGCTCTCCTTGGTGCCGATCTGGAAGTTGATGTAGACCTCGGGCCCCTTGGTGTCGATCAGCTTCTGGGCGAGCTTCTCCGGGTTGTTCGCGTCCATCTCCGTCTGGTGGCCCTTCCACAGCGGGGAGTCCGGAACGATCTCGCCGCCGCTGGCGATCACGGCCTTGAACCGGTCCGGGTACTGCAGGACGGTCTTCATGCCGACGAAGGCGCCGGAGGAGGAGCCCATGAAGGCCCAGCCGTCACGGGACTTGTACGTACGGAAGTTGGCCTTGACGAAGTTCGGGACGTCCTCGGCGATCCACGTGCCCATCTTGGCCTGGCCGGGTATGTCGGAGCCGTCGTAGTAGTACTTGGCGTCCGGGTTGAGCACCGGCATGATCACGACGAACGGCAGGCTGGTGCCGGCCTTGACCCCGTCGCTGATGGCCTTCTGGAGGCCGAGGCTGCGGTCGGACCAGTAGTTGTCCGGGAAGCCGTTGCCGCCGGGGAGCGCGATGAGGACCGGGAAGCCGCTCTTCGCGTACTTCGGGTCGTCGTACTCCTTGGGCGCCCACACCCATACGTCGCCCTCGAAGCCGGACTTCGCGCCGGCGAGGCGGGTCTTGGCGATGATCGTGCCGTCGTCGAGCTTGGCGGTCTGCTTGAAGCCCGACTTGGGACCGACCGGCAGAGCCACGTCCGGGTCGCCGGAGGGCGTGGCGGCGGTCGCCGGGGCGCTCGGGTCCGCCTTGCCCGTGGCCGAGGGCGGGGTGTTCTTCCCGAAGCTCACGTCCTCGCCGTTGCCGGAGAACCAGTCGAGCTTCCAGGAGACGAATCCGCCGCCGAGCAGCAGCGCGAGGGCGACGGTCGCGCCGATCCATATGCGGCGCCGGGAGCGCTTCGGCTCCGGGGTCCGGGTGGCGGCGGGCCGCTCGCCGTCGGGCTGCCGGTAGGGGTACTGCTGCGGCGGGCCCGGGTACCCGGGGAAGTCCTGGTGGCCCTGGTACTGCTCCTGGGGCGGGTACTCCTGGTACGACGGCTGCCCATCAGGCCGCGGGCGCTGCGGGTACTGGTGCACGGACTTCGCTCCGAACGGTCATGACTGCCCCCGAGGGCAGAACGGCTGTACATCCCCTGGAGGCGATCCGGCCCGACCGACAGGACACCCCCTGGTTCTGATGTACGAAACCGTCGCGTAGTTCCAAGAGCGAGCAAAGTCACGCGGGGCGCCCTCGACCGGCCGGCCGCCTCAGCGCTGGGCGTCGAGCGCCTCCGCGCACCGCCCGAGCAGTTGGATCAGCAGCTCCCGTTCCTCGCCGGTGAACGCGGCGGCGAGCGCCCGCTCCACCCGCACCGCGCCCGAGTCCGCCAGCTCCATCACCGTACGACCCTCGTCCGTGAGCCGGGTCTCCAGCACGTTGCGGTGCCATTCGTGCGGGGTGCGTTCGATGAGCCCGCGCTCCTGGAGGTTCTTCAGCACGGTGTTCATGGTCGGGGGCGTCACCCCGCACAGGCGGGCGAGCGCGGCGGCCGAGATGCCCGGCTTCTCGGCCAGCCAGAGCAGCGCGGCGTACTGCGGAACCGTTACTGCGGCCGGCTTGCACGCCGTGTTCTTCGCCGCGAGAAGCGCCTGCTCAGCACGCTTGAGGTGAGAGCCGATGCGCTCCTCGGGGGCCATGGAGGTCATGCCCGCATCCTACGGCCACCCTTGCAAGCATTAGAGCTCTAACATACATTCGCCTTCACCTGATCGATAGAGGACACCCATGAAGACGAAGTCGTTCCTGCCCGCCGGCCTCACCTCCGCCCTGACCCCCGCCCTGGCCCCCGCCGTGACCGCGGCGACGGTCATGGCCCTGACCCTCGCCCTGACGGCGGCCCCCGCACAGGCGCACGCTCCGGCCGGCGACGCCCGAATATCCACGGCCTTCGCCCTGCCCGGCGGGAAGGTCTACCCGGAGGGCATCGCCGCCGACCCCCGTACCCGCACCGTCTACGTCGGCTCGTACGCGGACGGCACCGTCTACCGGGCCCGCCCCGGCCGGGGCGAGGCCGAGGTGTTCCTGCCCTCCGGCACCGACGGCCGCCGCACGGCGAACGGCCTGCGCGTCGACGCCCTCGGCCGCCTGTGGGTCACCGACTCCACCGCGGGCGTGGCGGTCTACGACACCGCCGGCGGGTCCCGACTGGCCCACTTCGAGGTGGCCCAGGGGGCCGGCGCCCCCGCGCACTTCGTCAACGACCTGGCCTTCGCCCCGGACGGCACCGCGTACCTCACCGACAGCGTCCGCGGGGTGATCTACCGCGTGACCCCCGAACAACTGGCCGCCGGGAGCGGGACCCTGACCGCGGCCTACGACCTCACCCCGGCCCTGCGCCCCCGGCCGGGCGGGGGCTTTAGCCTCAACGGCATCGTCGCCGACCGGTCGGGCCGCTACCTCCTCACCGTCGACATGACGGCGGGCGACCTCTACCGCGTCGACCTGCGCACCGGCGCCGTCCGCCGCGTCGACCTCGGCGGCGGCGACCTGAAGGCCGCCGACGGCCTCGACCTCTCCCCCGACGGCACCCTGCGCGTGGCGCACAACATCACCAACACGCTGACCCGCTGGCAGGTCCGCGGGGACGGCACCCGGGCCCGCCTCACCCGGACGATCACGGACCCGTCCCTGCAGATCCCGACGACCCTCGTGCACACCCCGGGGCGCACGCTGGTGGTCCGTTCCCAGTTCGACAAGGGCGGCCCCATGTCCCCCGGCTCGGGGACCCCGACCACCTTCACGGTCGCCGCGGTCCGCGGTCTGTGATCCCCTTCAGTACTGCTTGAGCGTGATGGCGGTGGCGGCCCGGTGGATCGGCTCGACGGCCTTGGCCATGAGCCGGTCCTTGCCCGGGAGGCGGCCCAGCAGCGACAGCACCGCCATGGACATCCGTACCTGCCCGGCGCTGCGCAGCACCATCCGCTTGATGTTGGCCGGACCGAGCTTCTGGTTCCGCTCGACGAACGGCCGCATCTCCCGCTCGTACGCGGCCAGCGCGGCGGAGTGCCGGCCGCCGGCCGCCGCGAGCTCGCCGGCCAGGACGTACGCGCCGACCAGCGCGAGGCCGGTGCCCTGCCCCGAGGCGGGCGAGGCGCAGTAGGCGGCGTCGCCGAGCAGCACCACCCGGCCGGTGGACCAGCGGTCCATCCGGACCTGGCTGAGCGAGTCGAAGTAGAAGTCGGTGGCCCCGTCCATGCCGTCGAGCAGCCGGGGCACCTCCCAGCCCTCGGCGGCGTAGGCCTCGGCGAGCAGCCGCTGCTGGCTCGCCCGGTCGCGCCGGTCGTACTCCAGCGGTCCGGAGGCGAAGAGGAACATGGCCTTGGCGCCGTCGTCCCGGGCCGTGCTGTAGGTGAGGGCGGTGCGGCCGGGGCCCACGTAGGTGAGCTCCCAGCGGTCGAGCCCGAGGTGGTTGGGCACGCTGAAGACGCAGACGTGGTGGCCGAGGTCGTGGACGAAGCGCGCCTCGTCGCCGAAGACCAGCGCGCGGGTGGCGGAGTGCAGCCCGTCCGCGCCGACGACGAGGTCGTAGTCCTCCACGCGTCCGCTCTCGAAGGTCACCCTCGCGCGCGCTTCGCCGTTGTCGACGGCGGCGACGGCGTCGTCGAAGAGGTACTCGACCTCCCCCGCGGCCGACTCGTGGAGCAGGCGGTTCAGGTCGCCGCGCAGGATCTCGGCGTCCTCCCGCTGCCGGCCGCCGAAGGTGTCGCCGTCCATGCTCGCCACGCGTTTGCCGGCGGCGTTGACGATCGAGCCGCCCCGTACGTCCGTACGCAGCTTGCGGATCTCCTCCCGCAGCCCCATCCGGGTCACCACGTCCAGGGCCGCACCCCGGATGTCGACCTTGTAGCCGCCGTCGCGGATCGCGGGGGCCCGCTCCACCACGGTCGGCCGGAAACCGTGCGCGCGGAGCCAGTAGGCCAGCGCGGTACCGGCGATTCCGGCTCCGGATATCAGGACCCTTGCGTTCTCCATCGCGCCGGCACTCTCCTTGCGTCGCAGGCAGGGCATGTGATCACCAGATCGTGCCAACCTCGCGGCGCGCGTACCAGACGTACCGTCAAGTAATCTTCAGAGCGCTTGAGTTGAGCCACCCTTGGCGTTCCGACGGGCCCGCATGTCGGCGTACACGTACGGCAGCGCGGGCAGCAGCAGGAGCGGCGCGACCCACAGCGGGAGCGTGAACAGCACCCTCTCGCCGGCCAGTCGCTTCACGAGGATCAGCACGGGCAGACCGACGGCCAGGGAGAGCAGCCACTGGTGGCGCATGCGCATGGTGCCCCGGCGCAGCTCCCAGGCGACGGTGACCGCGCCGATGGCCACCCAGAAGGCGAGGTAGTGGGCGCGTACGTCCATCTCGGTGGTCCGGCGGACCAGGAACGTGAGGAGCGGAAGCCAGCCGAGGACGTAGCAGGCCATGGCCGTCGTGCGCAGGGCCCGGTGGGTGAAGGGGGCACGCTCGCGCGCCCAGGCCGCGGCGAAGGCCCGTACGTCCGGGCCGACGACGTCCTGCCCGGTGCGCCCGGCGGCCTCCGCGTCCTCCAGGTGCGCGGAGAGCTCGTCGAGCATCTCCCGCATGTCCGCCTCGGCGACGCCGCGGTACCCCCAGTTGCTGCGGCAGGCCGCGAGTATCTGCTCGTTCGTCATGGTGTGCCTTCCCCCGTGGATTGCGTACCGACGCTCAGGATCCGACCGACGGGCCCGACGAAGGACTGCCAGCCGGCCCGCCCCGCGGTCAGCTCGGCACGCCCGGCCTCGGTCGGTCGGTAGTACTTGCGCGGGGCGCCGCCACTGGGCGACGGAGCACGGTACGAGGAGATGAGCCCCGCCCGCTCCATCCGCGCGAGCAGCGGATAGATGCTGCCGTCGCTGACGAGGTCGAGCCCACCCTCGGCGAGCGCCTCGGCGAACTCGAAGCCGTACCTGGGGCGTTCGGCGATCAGGGACAGCAGGCAGAGGTCGAGCACTCCGCGCAGGAGCTGGCTGCGCCGTTGGTCGGCGGTCGCGGTCGGCTCCTTTGTCATGCGGTACAAGATAGTCATCTACTACCTTGCGCCGCAAGACAGTTGCTTCTCGCGCGGCAGCAGCAGCGGGGTGGCCAGGAGGAGGACCCCGGCGGCCGCGATCGCGGTGCGGGGGCCGGTGACGACGGCCAGCACGCCCCACCCGGCGGTCAGGGCGGCGATGGTGACGCTGCTGCTGATCGCCCAGGCGGCCTGGGTGCGGGCGAGCCGGCCGGGGTCGACATGGGTGAGCCGGTAGGTGGCGAGCACCGGATTGAACAGGCCGCAGCAGGCCACCAGGCCGAACTGGACGGTGATGACGAGCGCCATCCCGGGGATGCCGGGCGGGACGAACGCCAGCCCGAGCGGCCAGCACGCGCGCAGCGCTCCGGCGGTGCGGAGCACCCGGTGCCGCCCGTACCGGGCCACGAGCCGGGGTGCGAGGCGTGAGCCGACGAGGCCGCCGATGCAGGGGAGCGCGAAGACGAGACCGTACTGCCAGGGCGCGAACCCGAGACCACGCAGCAGGAGCAGGGCGAGCAGCGGCTCGGAGGCCATGATCAGGCCGTTGACGGCGATCGCGTTGAGGAACAGCGGGCGCAGCACGGGGTGGCCGAGGATGTGGCGCCACCCTTCGAGCAGATCGCCCGCGCGCAGCCGCGGCGACCCGGCCGCCCGCCCGGGGCTCGGTTCCGTCCCGCCGACGGACCGGATGCCCAGCGCCGAGAGCAGGTAGCTGACCGCGTCGGCGACCACGGTCACCACCGGGCCGAACATCCCGATCAGGGCCCCGCCGAGCGGTGGTCCGACCATGGTCGCGGTCCACGTCGTCGACTCGAACCGGCTGTTCGCGACGAGCAGGTCGGCCGCCGGCACGAGCGTCTTCAGATACGCGCCGGCGGCCGCCTTGAAGGCGATGTCCGCCGCGGCGACGACGACCGACACGAACAGGAGCTGGGCGAACCCGAGCCACCCGAGCGCGAACGCCACGGGGACGCTGATCAGCGCGACGAACCGGGTCAGGTCGGCCCCCACCATGACCGGCCGCTTGCGGCGCGGCTCCACCCAGGGACCGAGCGGCACCGCGAGCACGGCCCCCAGCACCCGCCCCGCCGCGGCCAGCGCCGCCACCTGGGCCGGCCCGGAGTCCAGTACGAGGATCGCCATCAGCGGGAACGCGCCGAAACCGAGCGAGGTGCCGAACGCGCTGACGGCGTACGCGGCCCACAACCGCCCGAACCGCCGCCCGAGCCCCCGCGCCCCGACCACCGCCCGCGCGGCCTCGTACAGCCGTGCACCCCGGGCGACCGCCTCCCGCTCCCTGCGCCCCATCCGGCCCCGGCCCCTCTCTCCTTGTCCGCGCATCCTGCCACCGCGGCCACGGTGGCAGCGCCGCGAGGGCCGGACCCCGACCGGGTCGATCCCCTGCCGATCCGCCGGACGCGACGGTGACCGGTCGCCGCGGCCGCCGGGGCGGTCGGAGCAACCGGTCACCGTCGTGCGTCATTCGCCCAGGAGTCGGGCGGTGCGGGCGTCGAGCTCCTCGCGGACCATGCGGGCGTGCTCGGTGCGCGCCTTGTAGTGGTCGTGCCCCAGCCGGGCCTTGTCCTCCTCGGCCCACACCTCGGCCGCGTACTGCCGGACCTCGTGGTCGATGGCGTCGACCCGGCGCTGCGCCTCCTGGTCGTCCAGGTGCATGCGCTTGTTGGCCTCGCGCCGCTCCGCGAGCCGGCGGTCGTACTCGGACGGGCCGCTCATCAGCTTGGCGAGCACCGGCATGGCGTCGACCAGCAGCAGCACGGCGTGCAGCAGGAACATCATGAAGAGCGCGAAACCGTCGGACCAGGCCACCGTGGACAGGGCGTCGGCGCGCATCAACAGTCCGTCGTGCTGCTGCGACTTCTGCCGATCGGCGACCTTGGCGTCGATCGCCTTCTTGACGTCCACGCGGTAGGCGGTCCCGGCGTCGATCAGCGTCTCGGACAGGACGTTGCCCTTGGCGACGAGTTCGGCGCGCTTCGCCTCGTACTCGGCGACCTTGCCCGTCGCCTTGTACGCGCCGGTGTCGGCGCGGGCGCGCTCACAGGTCTCGCTGGTGTCCCAGCCGTTGCCGCGCCGGATCCAGCGGTCCTTGGCGCACTCGTCGCGCTCGGTCTGCAGTTTCTGACCGAGGTTGTCGTTGTAGGTCTTGATCTGCCCGTCGAGTCGGGCGGTGGCGGCGGTGTTGTCGTCGATGTCCGCCTTGATCGAGGCCGGCGCGCCCGGCACCGTCAGGTGGAAGTCTCCGCACGCGGCGCGGTCGGTCGTGTCCTTGCCGTCGAGGGGGTTGCAGGCAGTGAGGTCGCCCCGGAAGTCGGCGAGGTCGCGCTCCCTGTCGACCGCCATCTCCTGACGTATCTCCCGGTCGAAGATCTGGAACAACAGCGGCTCGGCGATGGTGAGCCCGAGCACCAAGGAGAGGAACAGCCGGGGCACCAGCATGCGGACCGCCCGTCCGCCGGTGTAACCGTGGGTGCTGGAGACCAGCCAGCTGTCCAGGGCCAGCACGATCCACGCCCAGACCAGACCGACGACGATCGCCACCGCGACCGGCGTGCCCTCGCGGATCGTGGAGATCGCCATGGCCATGGAGGCACCGCCGAGCAGCGCGGTGTTGAGGACGATGGCGCCGTACCACGTGTAGCGGGCCCGCTCGGCGCTCTCGCGGTCGAGGATCTCCTCGCGGATGCCGATCAGTCGGCGCAGGAACACGGCGGGGCCGCGGCCTCCCCAGGTGCGGTACGCGCGGTGGGCGGGGCGGGTCTCGGCCGCCCAGGCGTCGTACTCCTCCTCGGGCGGGCGGACGGGGGTGTCAGCGGCCACGCTCCTCCCTCCCCGCTTCACCGAGGTCGTCGTCGGCGATCAGGGGGCGGCGCGCGGAGCGGGCGCCGTCCTCGTCGCCCGCGCCGTCGCGGTCCCGGTCGGTGCCGCCGTCGCGGGCGGGCCGGTCGGTGCGCCCGCCCCCGTCGCCGTACCGGTCGTCCTCGTACCGGTCGTTCCCGTACCGATCGTCACGTCGGCCGTCGCCCGGGTCGTACTCACGCCCGTACTCGTCCTTCTCGTACGGGCGGCGGCGCTCGTCGGAACGGTCCCGGGAGGAGGTGCCGTCGCCCTCCTTCAGCTGCGGGGTGTCGGTCGCGCCGGTCACCTGCCCGGCGGTGGGTGGGTCCTGGTCCAGGAGGCCCTGCCCGGTGCTGAGGCGCTCGACGAAGGCGCGCGCGTCGATCGGCGCGTTGTCGAGGAGGCCGCGGTTGATCATCTGGCGGCCCAGCTCCTGGTTGATGCTGTCGCGCCGGTCGGCCCGGTGCCGCCTCTCGGCCCGGTCGGCCAGCACGTCCTCGCGGTGCTCCGCGCGCTGCGCCAGCCGGTCGTCGCGGTCCGAGGTCCGCTGCTCGCGCTGCTCCTCCCGGGCGGCGTCGAGCGCGGCGCGGTGGTCCTGACGGTCGACCTCGCGGTGCCGGTCCTCGCGCTCCAGGCTGTAGCGCAGGTCCTCCCGCTCGGCCTGGCGCCGGCGTTCGGCGTTCTCCCAGTGGCGCTCCTCGTCCTCGCGCTGCCGCTCGCGCCGCAGCCGGTCGGTCTCGCGCTGGCGCTCGGCCAGCTCTGAGTACCCGATCTCGCCCCGGCGCTGGGCGAGGATGTCGGTGTTGGCCGGGTCGGTGCCGAAGTCGTCGAGGTCCTTGAGCGCCTCGGTGCGGTCGAACTCGTTGTCCTTGCGCTTGAGCTTGTGGGTGTAGTGCTGGTCCTCGGCGTCGGTCCGCTGGGTGTACGACCGCCTGAGGTCGTCCAGTTCCTGCTGGTGCCGCATCTCGAGCGCCTTGCGCTCGGCGTCCATCCGCTCCCGTTCCTTCTCCCGCTCGTGCTCCATCTGCTCGCGCTCACGGCGTACCGCCTCCTTCACGCGGTCGTGCTCGTGTTCGCGCCGCTCCTCGTCGGCACGGCGCTGCTGGGTGGCGAACTCCTCGGGGGTGAGCACCGTCAGGTACGGGTCGCCGACGGAGAGACCGGCGATCCGCGGCGGCTCCATCTCCAGGTACGAGATCAGGCGCGCGGTCAGCCGCCGGGACACCTCCTTCCCCGCTTCGAGCGGCCATTCCTGGGTGACGTCGGTGAGCCCGGGCAGCGCCCGGAGATAGCCGAGCAGCCGGGACTCCACGTCGACGACGCCCTCGCGGACGACGGCCACGGGGTCGGTGACCGTGCAGTGGAAGGCGACCTGGACGGTGAAACCGTCGGTCTCGGCGGACGGTACGTCGGTGCCGACGGTGACGGGCACGGCGGTGCGGCAGTCGACGACGGTGACCGAGCCGGCGTTCAGGACGGTCTCGTCGCCGGGCCCGCGGACGCCGTGGTCGGTGAGGTACTGGTCGCCGGTGCGGTACACGAGGACCTGGTGGGCGGAGACGCGGGGCAGTTCGTCGTACGAGCGGGTCGGCTGGTTCCAGAAGCGGCGACCGGTGCGGGGCGCGGGGGCTAGCACGCGCTCCTCGACCAGGGGATAGGTCTTGCGGATCGTGGTCATCGTGGGTGGGTGTCCTTCGCACTGTTCAAGGCGCCGAGCAGGGTCGCGACACAGTCGGGACCCGTGGCGCGAGTGGGACGGGAGACCGCGAGTCGGCCCAACTCACTTGTCAGCAAGGGGTGCTCGACCTGCGGAAGCGCGGCGGCGAGGGCGTGACCGAGTCGCGCGGCCGCAGCGGTGGGGTCGGAGGTCACGGCGGGCAGGCCACGGACCGTGACGAGGAGGGCGGACAGGGCGTTGCGGCGCAGCGGCCGGTAGCAGAGGATCGTCGCCCACAACTCCGCGACGACGTCGGCCTCTTCGGGCCGGTCGGCGAGGTGGCGCGCGACGGCGGGGCGGCCCGAGAGCCGCTCGGTGGCGGTGAACACCCAGAGGGTGGTCTCGAGGACGAGCAGGCCGGTCGCCGAGTAGGCGGCGGACCGGGTGCGCTGTTCCTTCCTGATCCGGTGCGCCAGGGCGTCGAGGACGATACCGGCGTCCTCCTGGCAGTCGACGAGCGTCAGGAACAGCTGCGCCCAGGCCCGTAGACCGTGCTCGCGTTCCGCCCGCTTCTCGAGGGCGCCGCTGCGCAGCACCGCCCAGAGCCACTTCACCGCGTCGGTGGGGAAGGTGACGCCGAGCTGGCCGCTGAAGGCGATCAGCGCGGTGCCCCGCAGGGTGGGGTGGAGGGACTGGGCCCAGGTGCGGGCCAGGGTGAGCGCGGCGGCCGCCTGGGTCTCCTCCAGGCACATGTACCAGAGCACGTACACCGCGAGGGTCTGCCCGGTCTCGCCGCTCTCCCCGCGCGCCCACGGGTCGAGGTAGCTCTGCACGACCTCGTCGAAGGCGATGTGCCCGAGGAGGGTGAGGCCGGAGGCGATGGACAGCTGGAGGGCGGGGTCGGGGTCGGCGTCGACGAGCGCGTCCAGCCAGTGCCGGACCGCGTCCCAGTACTCGGTGGGGTGATCGCGCCACAGCGCCTGCAGCACCCAGCGGCGCAGCTCGGCGTCGGCGAAGACCATGACCTCGCGGGTGGTCGCGCCGTAGACCTGCATCTCGGTGGTGATCAGGGCGTTGCGGGAGAGGGAGCGGCGCCGGTCCACCGGGCGGGCGCGGCGGCGCTGCTGCGGGTCCTGGCCGTCGGGGGCGGCGGTCTGCCCCGTGGTGTCGGGGGCGGCCGCGCCGTCGGCGGAGGAGGCGACCTCCGGGGTGAAGTAGACCGGCCCGAGGAGCCGTTCGAGGAGGTCCTGCAGCGATTCGAAGGCGCGCCGTCCGATGCCGGGGGCGAACGCGAGGGTGGTGACCTCGGCGATCTCGCGCAGGCTCCGCTCCTCCTCGGTGCCGAACCACTCCTGGACCGCCTGCGGCGCGCTGCCGCTGTGCTCCTTCCACGCCTGGTCGGGGTCGGCGCCCGCCGCGATCCGCTGCGCCGCTTCGGCGACGACGGCGATGGGGCAGCGGGGCGGGATGCCGGAGACGGCCCGGTCGACGATCTCCTGCGGGATGCGGGCCTGGACCAGCCGGGCCCGGACCACCTTGTCCAGGACCGGGGGCCGCCACGGCAGATGGCGTACGGCCTTGGGCGCGCGCCCGGCCACGCCGTGCACGGTGGTGATCACCAGGTGGGCGCGGTGGCGGCGCAGCTGGTCGCGTACGCGGCGCCAGTCGAAGTCCGAGGACGGACCGGCGGTGTCCGCGGTGGCCCCGGCGACTCCGCCGGCCCCGCCGGCCCCGCCGGGTCCCGTGGTGCCGGCGGTTCCGGTGCGGTCGAGGACGACGTAGCCGACGCCCTCGTCGAAGGTGCGCTCCGCGAGCTGGTCGAGGCCGATGTCGGGCGAGAGCACCACGTAGTCGGCGGAGGGTCCCACCGTCTCCCGGAGCAGGGCGACCGCGCCGGAGCGCTTGCCCGTGCCCTGGGGGCCGGTGAGCACGACGATGCCGGTACGGGAGAGCTCGCCGGCCGCGTCGTCGAAGCAGTCGGGGCGGATGTAGGAGCGCAGCAGCGCGTCGATCTCGTCGCCGTCGAGGAGGCCGGTGGCGCGGGCCCGCCCGGGTCGCTCGGCGGTGGCGATGCCGAAGTGGGCACGGCCGTGGTACTGCGGGCCGTAGAAGTTGTTGTAGACGCGGTAGTCGCCGTCGGTGGAATCGGCTCCGGAATCCGCCCCGGGGTTCGCTCCGGAATTCGCTCCGGAATTCGCTCCGGAATTCACTCGTGAGGGTGACGGGGAGGTGAGTGTGGGCGGGGTCGGGGAGGGGGTCGGTCCCGGGGTCGCGGGCGACTCGGGGGCGGGGCGGGGATCGGCGGTGCCGTCCGCCTCCTCGGTCAACTGCCGGGGTTCACCGGACATGCCGTTCCCTTCCCCACCACTTCCGTGATCCTGCGTGGGCCGATCCGTGGATCTCACGTGTGCACCCCGTCTCCGCGTCCACTCAACTCACTTGGAGATGCCGAAGACGACGTTCCCGTTGAAGACGGTTCCGTGCAGATTGTTGGTGACCGAGTCGCCTCCACCGGCCCCGGCCGCCGCCGAATCGGAATCCGAACCGGAATCCGAACCAGAGTTCGGTGTGGATCCGGAAGTCGATGCGGTGTCGGATCCGGAGCCGGAATCCGGCTCGGAAACGGAATCAGAATCGGAACCAGAACTGGCACCGACACCGGGCTCACCGAGGTCCAGCGTGTGGACGTCGCACCCCGACACCCACAGCCAGGCCCGCCCCCGGTACTCCTTCTTCTCGACGACGACCTCGCGGAACTCCTCCGGCCGGAAGTTGGTGTACCCCTGCGCGACGAGCTCCGTGAAGATCGGCGCGGTCAGTGCGACGGCGAGGGCGGCGTCCGGGGCCGCGGCGAGGGCCCGGCGCAGGGGGTCGCTCTCCAGGACGCGGGAGACCTCGACGGGGCCGGGGCCCACGAAGCCGTTGGGGGCCTCGGACGCCGGACCGAAGTGCACGGCGGCGCGCAGCGCGAGCCGGGCGGCGGGCACCCGGTCGCGGTTGTACGCCCGCAGCCCGGCGTCCAGCCGCCGCATGAACGGCTCGACCAGCGCCTGTTCGCCGGAACCGGCCGGGAGCACGGCGAACTCGGAGTCCCCCGCGGCCTGCCGTACCCAGGAGGCCCGGTCGAGCCCGGCCGCCTCGGCGGCGTCGGCCAGCAGCCGGGGCAACACTGTCTGGATATCGCGCTGTCGCGCGGTGTCCGCACTGCCGTAACCACGCGCGTCGACGGCGAGCAGAAGCCGCCTGTCGAACCTGCCCATCGCACCTACGGACATCCCGTCCTCCTCGTCCGTGCCATCGGGGAGGCACAGCATGCCGCACCTCCAACTCACTCGCGAATCAGCAGAGTTACGAGGTGCAAAGCGATGCGGCATGTCGCTCCCGGACCGTTGCCCACCCCCGTGGAGCGCCGGTCGCCCTGCCAGTCGTACACCGGATCCGGCCACCCGCACCCCGTGGAAATACGGGATCTCGCGAACTCGGCCGATCCCGTAGAAGTGCCTGGTCCGCCCGGCGGGCCGGCGGCTCAATGGAAGTCCGGACGAGCCGCGTTGGAGGTACCGTGACAGCCACCCCGCCCGCCGCGCCCACGGCGGAGCCCACCCCTGCCGAGGCCCGGCTCGGGCCCGCCTCGCGCACGATGCTGACCGTCCTGCAGACCACGCACCAGCACGCCGACGCCAAGGCCGGCATCCTCTCCGCCGTGCAGGCGGCGCTCGTGGGAACGGCGGGCGCCTGGAGCGAGGCGGCGTTCGACGGCTGGCGGCGCGGCGGCCCGCTCGGCGTTCTGGCGGGGGTGCTGCTGACCCTCTTCGCCTGCGGCCTCTTCGGCGGCGCGGCCTCGCTCGCGCTGGCGCTCCGGCCGCGCGTCTGGCGGCCCACCGGCGCCAACGACTACAGCTTCGTCCGGCTCGCCGCCGCCTCGGACCCGTCGCCGCCCACCGCCGACATGGCCCCCGGCATCGACACCGGCGTCGCCACCGCCGAGGACGAACGGCAGCTGCGCGCGGTGATCCGCTTCCTCTCCGAGGTGGCCCTGCGCAAGTACCGCTGTGTCACGGCCGCCGTGGTGTGCACCGCGGTGATGGGTGCCACCGCCGGTCTCTGCCTGCTGCTACGGCCGCTGCTCGGCTGATCCCCGGGGCCGGCGCGGGGCGGGCGGCGCCACGGGTTCGGCGAGTTCGGCCACCCGGGCGAGCCGGGCGAGGTCGTGCACGGTGGTGGTGCGGTATCCGGTGCCGAGCAGCCCCTCGTCCCGTAGCTCGCGCAGTCCCTTGTGCACGGTGGTCTCCGCGGCGCCGGTGAGCGCGGCGAGTTCGGGCTGGGTGAGCTGGAAGCCGATCACACGGCCACCGCCCGCCTCGGGTCGCCCGTACGCCATGGCGAGCTCCACCAGGAGCCGCGCGAGGCGCACCTTGACCGGGTACCCGCGGAATTCGAGCCGCCGCCGGTTGGCCCAGCGCAGCCGGTCGGCCACGATCCGGGTCAGCGCCATCGCCACCTCGGGCCGCCGCAGCATGAGCGCGTGCAGGGCCCCGGGCCCGATCACCCGCGCCCGCAGCGGCCCGCAGGCCACCACTCCGGCCGACCGCGGCGCGCCGTCGAGCGCGGCCATCTCGCCGACGCTGTCCCCGCCGACCCGAACGGCGAGCAGCGACTCCTGCCCGTTCTCGACGGTCGCGGTGACCTTGGCGAACCCGCTGAGGATCACGTACAGATGCCGATCGGTGGCGCCCTCGGTGAGCAGTACGCCGCCGGAGTCGAGCGTCGACTCGGAGCCGAGCGCGAGTAATTCCGTCCGTGCGGGAGCGGACAACACTCCGAGCAGGCTCCGACCCGGCCATTCCCACCGCTCACCCGGTCCCACGCCCACCCGTCCGCCCTCCGCCCTTCGCACGCAGCACGCGCATCCCAGCCCGCCCAGGCTAGGGGGTGTCGTGCCGATCGGGGCGCGCTCGGCGGCGGGTACGGAGCATCGTCAGGGCGTGGGCCGCCGCCGTGGACAGGCCCAGGAGCAGAGCGCCCGTCCACAGTGCGGCGGAGCCCCAGGTCTGCAGGACCGCCATCCCGAGGGGGGCGCCGACCACGAGCCCCAGGTTCCAGACGAACCCGTACGCGCCCTGGTACGACCCGGCCCGGCCCGGCGGCGCGTGGCGGACCAGGAACGCGGAGGCCTGCGGGACGAGCAGCATCTCGCCGACCGTCCAGACCACCAGGGCGGCGGCGTACGTCCACGGCCCCGCGGCCACCGCGTTGGCCCCGAAGCCGACCGCCACCAGGACCGCCGCGCACAGGAACTGGACGTCCACGGCGAGCCGCCGGGTCAGCCGGGAGACCAGCGGCTGGGTGGTGATGATCAGGAATCCGTTGAGCGACACCACCAGGCCGTAGACCTGCGAGGACAGGCCGTGCGCCTTCATGTCGAGCGGCAGTGCCGACTGCTTCTGCAGGTAGATCGCGGCCAGACAGAACGAGAGCGCGAGGAACCACGCCGTCGCGGGGCTGCGGAACGGCGCGAGCAGTCCCCGCAGGGTCTCCCGCCCGCCGTCGCCGGCCTCGTCCGCCGCGCCCGCCTCGTCCGCCACGCCCTTCGGGGCGGCCTCGGCCCGCGGCCGGGGCCCGGGCAGCCGGTGCGCCAGGCCGGCGTAGGCGAGCGCGGTGGTGATGTTGAGCGCGACGAGCCAGTAGCCCGAGGCGGACAGGAGGAAGCCGGAGACGGCCGGGGAGATCGCGGCCCCGATGTTCGACGCCCAGTACAGCAGGCCGAAGGCCCGCACGTGCTCGCTCTCCGGCAGTGTCTGTGCGACGACCACGGTCCCGGCGGGCTTGTGCAGGGTGGAGGCGCAACCGGCCAGGAAGGCCGCGACGCCCAGCACGGCCGGCCGGTCCACCGCCGCCAGCACCGCGCAGGCGCCGACGGCGTGCCGGCACTTGATCGACTCCTCGCCTCGTCACGGCTTCCGAGGATCGCCCGCTGCCCTCGCTAGCCGGTGTCCTCGCACGCTCGGACGAGGTCGCGGTGGCCGACTTCGCGCGCGTACTCGCCACCTCCGCCATGCTGGCAGCAGCTACCGATCCGCGTTCTTGAACGCGGATGACGGGCATGGACGTTGCGCCCTCGGAATGGCAGAAGCACATTCGACGATTCGACGGTCGGCACCGACACGCACTGGTCGCAGCATCGCGCGGACTGCTGCGGACAGCAAGGCTCCCCGACTTGCATCGCCGCAGGTCAGGGAGCCTCCGATGGCTTGCTCAGACGTTGAAGCGGAATGCCTGCGGACCGATCCCGACCTGCGGCGGAGCCGCATTCACCGCCCTGACCAGGCATTTCTCCGTTGGTGTGCGTTGGGTCCCGGCGGCTGTTTACGGGTGTCCTGCGGACTGTCTGCGGACTGGCCTACGGGGTCTCGACGGAGTCGAGGTGCCTGCGCAGCTCCGCCGCGATCTCTTCCTCCCCACCCTCGGCCGGCAGCGGCCACGGGTCCTGCTCGCCGTTCGCCACAGCGAGGCTGCTCGCGAACCAGACGAGGTGCGGTGCGGGCACAAAGGAGTCCCGAAGCCACCGCGCGAAGACCGCGGCTTCGCCTGCGGTCACGTCGGTCAGAGTGATGTAGGCATAGTCGGGCCTAGGCATCGACGCCGTCCCGTCGATCCATACGCCAGGCGCCGGCTCGATCTCGAAATCGAGGACGGGCACACTGTGGATCCCCGAGATCCGATACTCCACAGCCGGCTCGGGGAACGCCTCCCTCAGAGCCCTCTCCAGAGACTCGGCCGTGGCTCGCCAAGCTCCTCCGTCGCCCTGGGGCGGGTAGAAGGCAAAATTGGTTCGGATATTCCGTTCAGTGGGCACGGTCTTCCTCTGTCTCACGGCACGTATCGCGTCGAGCCCGGCGTACCCGACATCGCCATCATGGACTGCCAGTAGGCAGCGTTGTCCTTGCCGTTCGTGACGATCTCCAGCCCCCGTATCTCGCTGTTCGCGGCGTTCTCCATCGCCTGCTTGTACCGGACGAGCTCCTTCTCGTCACCGGCGTACATGGAGTCGATGACGGGATCCCAAGCGATCTTTCCCTGCGAGTCCACCTTGACCGGTTTGGTCAGAGTCTCTTCCAAGCGGTCAAGGGATCGGAAGCTCTTCTTCTTGCAGTCGGGATCACGAACGTGCTTCGCCTCGACGAGGTATCCGTCAACGGGCCGTATGCCGTCCACCATCAGTCCACGGTTCTTCCCGGCCAGTGGCACCTCCCGTTCCGGATACCCGGAAGTGCGCAGCTGGTAGGCGTTGTCCGGGTCGCTCGGGCCTCCGCCGCCGGCGAAGCCGCCAGGCGTGAGCTAGTTCATCCACGTACGGAACTGCTGCTGCTCCGAGGCCGTGAGTGGCTTGGTAGTACCGGGCACCGGGGCAATGGGATCAGCGAACGGGATGCCGGGGTCGACAGAGTTGACCATCGGCAGGCGTGCAGGGGTCCCCGCGTACGACGCGAGCCGATCGGCAAGGGAACGGGCAGGCGGATGAGCGGGGGCAGGAACGGCACCCCGGGGAGCCCCGGAGCCTCCGGGCCTCCTGCATCGGGGAGCGTGACTCGGGCTGCGGAAGAGTCGAGCGCGTGGGCGACGTCTCCCAGGTCGTGTATCCAGGAGTCGGCGAGAACGGCATCGTGCAGCCCGCCGTCGTAGCCGTTGGCTCCGAACATGGGCGTGTCCCAGGCATGTCCACTTCGAACAGGTCGTTCTTGTGGTCCCGGATCTTCGCCTTGGCGGCCTCCACGTGATCGGCGTACCGAGCACATGCCTTCGCGAGCTGAGAGCAGCCGGCCACCAGGTTCGTCACCAACGGCTCGTCCTGCTGCGCCTTTGCCGGAGGGCAGGTAAGACCCACACAGTGCTTGAAGTACGACTGGAAGGCATCCGCCGCCTCCCCCGAGTGCGCTTTACTTGCGATCGAGGCGAAGGTCTGGGCATCCTCCAGGAACCGCTGCAAGAGGGAGCCGGCGTGTTGCCAGGACCGGCCAACGGCGCGGATCTTCTCCGGTGAACCACGGAACCGGTCGCTACGTCCTGCTGGCGCGTACTGGTCGTACCAAGCGGTTTCGCCCACCACTCCGGGGAGCTCCTGCCCGAGGCCGAGGTAGCTCTCCGTGCAGTCGGCGCCCGGGTCACCCATGCCCACAGTCAGGTCGACCTGTTTCCCCAGGAACGCCGACGCCGTGCGGCTCTCCTGAGCCATGAATTCACGGGCATTACGCATCAGACCACGGCTCGTGGCCCCGAGGATGTAGGAGCTGAATCCCATCTTGTCCAGAGCCATGGACGCCGCCGGCGCGTAGACCTTGGCAAACGAGCGTCCTGCGTCGTCGTCACCGGCCATCCCCTGCTGCCGTGCCAGCTCATGCCCCAGCGCAATGGCGGTGTCCCGAGCCCCACGCATCGTCTCGATCAACCCCATGGAACCGCGGATCATGCCCTCCGCGATGAACTCCAAGTCAGGCGCAAGCCCACTCACGACGCCCCTCCCCACTGCAGACGTGAACGATCAAGCTAACGCACGAATACAGCGACGTCTGCGCGACATTGCGCCTACAGTTCGAAGGACCCAGCGGCGTACTGCTTCCCCCTCCGGGTCGACCCGTTGGTGCGGACTGCTGCGGACAGCACAACGCCCTGACCCGCGTTCTAGCAGGTCAGGGCGCCTCTAGGGATGCGATCACACGTTGAAGCGGAATGTCTGCCAGCCGATCCTGACCTGCGGCGGAGCCGCATACGTCGCCCTGACCAGGCATTTCCCCGTTGGCGTGCGTTGGGTCCCGACGGTCGCTTACGGGTGTCCTGCGGACTGTCTGCGGACTGGCTACGGGGTCTCGACGGCGTCGAGGTGCCTGCGCAGCTCGGCCGCGATGTCTTCGTCGCCACCCTCGGCCGGCAGCGGCCACAGGTCCTGCTCGCCGTTCGCCACGGCGAGGCCGCTCGCGAACCAGACGAGGTGCGGTGCGGGCACGAAGGAGTCCCGGAGCCACCGCGCAACGTGGGCTCGGGAATGTCTCCCTCAGAGCCCTCTCCAGGGACTCGACCGTAGCGCGCCAGGCTCGGCACCGTGAAGCGTCACGGTCTCCTCGCCCCGCTGGACCGCGCACCGGCGCCCTTCAGGCGAGCCGAACGGCTGATGGATGATCAGACGCCCAGCGCCATCCCAGCACGGGAAACAGCAGGGGCCAACGGCTCACCTCTTCACCTGAATGCCCCTGCCGCGTTGCCCCCCATCCGCCCCGGTCATCGCATGGAGTGGGAAAACGAGCCCGCGCGGGGCCACCGGAAGGCAGGAAAGGGCGCTATGTACGTTCGCAGCATCTATGCAACGGGTGATCCGGCCGAGCTCGACGGGGTCGCCGAGGCGCTACGGACCGACGGGCGTGCGCTGCTGTCGGCGCAACCGGGCTTTCGCGGGATGGGGCTGTTCGCCGACCGCGAGCTCGGCAAGCTCCTGGTGGGATCGTGGTGGGAGGACGAGGCCTCCCGGCAGGCCAGCTACGAGAACCTGAGCAAGCGGCGGGCCGAGATGATGGCGCCGTTCGCGCAGACCGTGACGGTCGACAACTGGGAAGCGGCGGTCGCCCGGCGCGCAGAGGAACTCGGGCCGGGCGCGGGGTTCCGGCTGGTCCACATGGACGTCGAGCCGGCCGACATCGACCTGCTGGTGGACACGTTCCGCGACACCTCACTGCCCAAGGTCCAGAAGGTCCCCGGACTGGCCGGCATCTCCCTGCTCATCGATCGCGACGGGGGCAGAGCCGCTGTCGGCGCGCTCTACGCCGACCGCGACGCACTCGTGGCATCCCGTGGCGCCGTCGCGGCGGCCCGCGGAGAGGCCACGGCGAAGGCTCGCGCAACCACCCGCAGCCTCGAGGAATTCGATGTGGTCCTCGCCACGGCGGTACCCCACGCCTGACCCTGCCTCCGCTTCCGCGATCGCGAGTCAGCACCAAGTCGGCATGAGCATGCCAGAACGGGTCGAACTCGACGAGTCCGGCCCCTTCCGACCTGCATGCTTGCGAAATTAGTCCATCGGCCTGGGGCCTGGCTCGCACGCGGGGGCCCTGCACGCCGCAAGGCCGCGGGATCTCTGTCCCCGGAATCAGCCACCCAATCGGCGGCTCATCCCAACGAGTGCATGCAACCCCGATTGTGTACACATGGCACACTCGGTACCCTTGAGGCATGACTCAGCCGCTGCCCATAGAGTCCATCCGCGACGTACGCGCTCACTTGGCCGAGGTCGTCGAACGGGCCGACCGCGACGACGTGCCCACTGTCATCACCCGTCGCGGCAAGCAGGTCGCCGCCGTGGTCTCGATCGAGGTGCTGCGCAAGTACCAGGAGTGGGAAGAGCGCGAGATCAACCGCATCATCGACGAGCGCATGGCGAGCCCGGCCGCCGGCATCCCGATCGAGGACGTGATGAGGGAGACGCTGGCACGCAGTGAGTGACTACCGCACGGTGTTCCGGCCCGAGGCCCAGGCCGAGCTGCGCAAGATCCCGCGTGACATGGCGCTTCGCATCCTGGCCAAACTGACAGAGCTGGAGAGCGACCCCTTCGGCTTCAACACCACCGCACTCGTATCCCAGCCTGAGCGCCGCCGCCTACGGGTCGGCGACTACCGTGTCGTCTACACGATCGACAACGGGGAGCTGGTGGTGTGGGTCGTACACGTCGGACACCGCTCCACGGTCTACGACACGTAGCTGCTCCCGGTTCTGCGGACTGTTGCGGACAGCAGAAGGACCTGACCTGCATCCTCGCAGGTCAGGCCGCATCTGGATACGCGATCAGACGTTGAAGCGGAACTCGACCACGTCGCCGTCCTGCATGACGTAGTCCTTGCCCTCCATGCGGGCCTTGCCCTTGGCGCGGGCCTCGGCGACCGAGCCGCAGGCGACCAGGTCCGCGAAGGAGATGACCTCGGCCTTGATGAAGCCGCGCTGGAAGTCCGTGTGGATCACGCCGGCCGCCTCGGGGGCCGTGGCGCCCTTCTTGATGGTCCAGGCGCGGGTTTCCTTCGGGCCGGCCGTCAGGTAGGTCTGCAGGCCCAGGGTGTCGAAGCCGACGCGGCCGAGGGTGGCGAGGCCCGGCTCCTCCTGGCCGACCGACTGGAGGAGCTCGAGGGCCTCCTCGTCGTCCAGCTCGGAGAGGTCCTGCTCCAGCTTGGCGTTCAGGAAGATCGCCTCGGCCGGGGCGACGAGCGCGCTCTGCTCGGCCTTGAAGGCGTCGTCCGTCAGCTCGTCCTCGTCCACGTTGAAGACGTAGAGGAAGGGCTTCGTGGTCAGCAGGTGGAGCTCGTGGAGCAGGTCGCCCTGCTCCGTGCCCTTGGTGATGCCCTTGGAGAAGAGGGTGTCGCCCGCTTCGAGGATCTTCTTGGCCTCGACGACGGCCGCGAGGACCGCGACCTTCTCCTTCTGGAGGCGGGACTCCTTCGTCAGGCGCGGTTCGGCCTTCTCGATGGACTGGAGGTCGGCGAGGATCAGCTCGGTGTTGATCGTCTCGATGTCGTCCTTCGGCGAGACCTTGCCGTCGACGTGGACGACGTTCTCGTCCTTGAAGGCGCGGATGACCTGGCAGATGGCGTCCGACTCGCGGATGTTCGCCAGGAACTTGTTGCCCAGGCCCTCGCCCTCCGAGGCACCGCGCACGATGCCCGCGATGTCGACGAAGTCGACGGTCGCCGGCAGGACGCGCTGCGAACCGAAGATGCCGGCGAGGACGGCCAGACGCGTGTCCGGGACGCCGACGACGCCGACGTTCGGCTCGATCGTGGCGAACGGGTAGTTGGCCGCCAGCACGTCGTTCTTGGTCAGGGCGTTGAAAAGGGTCGACTTGCCGACATTCGGCAGGCCGACGATTCCGATCGTGAGCGACACGTTGGCGACTTCCCGTAGCTGGAGGGGGCGGCGGCCCAGGAGTGGGCCACCGGACAGTTTACTTTCCGATGAGTGGCGGTGGTTGTACGCGTGTCCGGGGCCGATCCGACCCGCTCCCCGCCTACTTTGGTGCCGTGGAGCAATACAGGACGCGATCGGCCCCTCACCAGCAGCGACCGCCGGCCCAGCGCCAGGCGCCCCGGTCCGCCGCGGTGCCCGCCCAGGCCGGCGTCGGCCCGCGGCGGTCCGCGCTCGCGCGGCGGATGCCGCGGCCACGGCTGACCGGGCTCGGCGGCGGGCTGTTCGCGTGCGCCGCCATGGTGCTCGTGGGCGGGATCTGCTGGCTGCTCTTCGGCTCCTCGCTCTTCGTCTACGGGCTGCTCTTCCTGCCCGTCGCCGCCGCCACGGCGCTCTGGGTACGGCCCGCCGACCTGATCACGGCGCCGATCGGCGTGCCCATCGCCTTCGCCGCCGGAGTGTGGCCCATCTCGGGCGGCTCCGGCGGCATCGGCGGGCATCTGATGGGGCTGGTGTCCGCGCTGTCCCTGCACGCCGGCTGGCTGTACGCCGGGACGCTGGTCGCCGCGCTGATCGCCGTCGTACGCAAGGCCGTACTGATCGGCAGGCGGCGGATGCCCCGGCGCATCACCCAGTGAGCGCTCCCGCCGCTACTTCGCGACCTTCTCGGCCGTCTTCGCCGTCTTCGCCGCCTTCGCCGCCTTCGCCGCCTTCGCCGCCTTCGCGGCCATCGCCGCTCCCACGATGCCCGCGTTGTTCTGCAGCGTCGCCGGGACGATCTCGGCCCGCACGCCCTCGATCAGCGGCAGGAACTTCTCCGGCTTGCGGCTGACGCCCCCGCCGATGATGAAGAGGTCCGGCGAGAACAGCATCTCCACGTGCTGGAGGTACTTCTGCACGCGGTGCGCCCAGCGCTCCCACGTGAGGTCGTGGTCCTCCTTGGCCTTCACCGACGCCCGCGTCTCCGCGTCGTGGCCCTTCAGCTCCAGGTGACCGAGCTCCGAGTTCGCGACCAGCCGCCCGTCCGTGAACAGGGCGCTCCCGATGCCCGTCCCCAGGGTGAGCAGGAGGACGGTGCCGCCCCGCCCGCGCCCGGCCCCGTACGTCATCTCGGCGACGCCCGCCGCGTCCGCGTCGTTCAGGACGGTGACCGGCAGGCCGCCCACCTCGCGCGAGATCAGCGCCGCCGCGTCGACGCCGATCCAGGACTTGTCCATGTTGGCCGCCGAACGGATGACGCCGCTCGTGACCACGCCCGGGAAGGTGACCCCGAGGGGCCCGTCCCAGTCGAAGTTGCGCACCACCTCGCCGACGCAGCCGGCCACCCCCTCGGGGGTGGCCGGATGTGGTGTCAGTACTTTGTGGCGCTCCTGAGCCAGGTCGCCGCGCTCCAGGTCCACGGGAGCGCCCTTGATCCCGGTTCCGCCGATGTCCACGCCGAAGATCTGCATGGACATACCGTACGAAACGAGTTACTTGTCGGCGACCAGTTCGGCAGCCTCGGCACGCAGGTCACGGCGGAGTTCCTTCGGCAGCGAGAAGACGATCGACTCCTCGGCGGTCTTGACGATCTCCACGTCCGCGTAACCGCGCACCGTCAGCCACTCCAGGACCTCCTCGACCAGGACCTCCGGCACCGAGGCGCCCGAGGTGAGGCCGACGGTGGTGACGCCCTCCAGCCAGGCCTCGTCGATCTCGCTGGCGAAGTCGACCAGGTACGCGGCCTTGGCGCCGGCGTCCTTGGCGACCTCGACGAGCCGGATCGAGTTCGAGGAGTTCCTCGAGCCGACCACGATGACCAGGTCGGAGTCGGCGCCCATCACCTTGACGGCGGCCTGCCGGTTCGAGGTGGCGTAGCAGATGTCGTCGCTCGGCGGCGAGACGAGCAGCGGGAACTTCGTCTTCAGCGCGTCGACCGTCTCCATGGTCTCGTCGACCGAGAGGGTGGTCTGGGAGAGCCAGACGACCTTGGACTCGTCGCGGACGGTGACCTTCTCCACGTCGTGCGGGCCGTCGACGATCGTGATGTGGTCGGGGGCCTCGCCGGAGGTGCCGATGACCTCCTCGTGGCCCTCGTGGCCGATGAGGAGGATGTCGAAGTCCTCGTTCGCGTACCGGATGGCTTCCTTGTGCACCTTGGTGACCAGCGGGCAGGTCGCGTCGATCGTCGCGAGCTTGCCGCGCGCCGCCTCCTCGTGCACCACCGGCGCCACACCGTGCGCGGAGAACATCACGATGGAGCCCTCGGGCACCTCCTCCGTCCGTTCGACGAAGATGGCGCCCTTCTTCTCCAGGGTCTGGACGACGTACTTGTTGTGCACGATCTCGTGGCGGACGTAGACCGGCGCACCGTACTGCTCAAGGGCTTTCTCGACGGCGATCACGGCTCGGTCCACGCCCGCGCAGTAGCCGCGGGGCGCGGCGAGCAGGACACGGCGGGAAGCGGGAGCGGGGGCGGGAGCAGTCATGTGCTCCATCGTACGGGGGTCTCCAGGAGGCCGGGCGTCGGCCGTACGGCACACACTTGCCCGAGAGCCCGCCCCTATACGCCGGAGGACGGATGGCTTCCGTTACGGATTCCAGTGCGGCGGCGCCCTCGGCGCTGCGGCGGAGCCTCGGCTTCCGGGATCTGGTCGTCTACGGCCTGCTGTTCATCGCCCCGATGGCCCCCGTCGGGGTCTTCGGGGCGCTCGACGCCACCTCCCACGGCGCCGTGGCCCTCGTCTACCTCTGCGCGACCGTGGCGATGGCCTTCACGGCCTTCTCCTACGCGCAGATGGTGCGGGTCGCCCCGCAGGCCGGCTCGGTCTTCACGTACGCCCGAAAGGGTCTCGGCGAGGGCCCGGGGCTGATCGCCGGGTGGATGGCGATGCTCGACTACCTGCTGATCCCGGCGGTCGCCTACCTCTTCTCGGGGATCGCGATGAACGCGCTGGTCCCCGAGGTCTCGCGGTGGGTGTGGACGGCCCTGGCCGTCGTGATCACCACCCTGCTGAACCTGTGGGGGGTCCGGGCGGCCGCGCGCGTGGGTTTCGCCGTGCTGGCCATGGAGATCGTGGTCCTGCTCGTCTTCGTGGTGGCCGCGGTGACCGTACTGGTCCAGGGCGGGGCGCGGCGCGGCTGGCTGTCCCCGCTGACCGGCGACGGTTCGCTCGGCTTCAGTACGGCGGCGGTGCTGGGCGGGGTGTCGATCGCGGTCCTGTCCTACCTCGGCTTCGACGCCATCGCCTCCTTCGCCGAGGAGGCGACGGGCGGTTCGGAGCGGGTGGCGCGGGCGGTGCTGTTCTGTCTGGCGCTGGCCGGGGTGCTGTTCATCGCCCAGAGCTATCTCGCGGCGCTGCTCATGCCCGTGTCCTCGGCGGAGCTGGCGGCCGAGCCGGCGCTGCAGGGCCCGGCCTTCTACGACGCGGTGGAGTCCGCGGTCGGCTCCTGGCTGCACGACCTGGTGGCGGTCAGCAAGGCGATCGGGGCGGCCTTCGCCGCGCTGGCCGGGCAGGCGGCGGCCGGGCGGCTGGTGTTCGCGATGGCCCGGGAGCGGCGGCTGCCCCGGGTGCTCGCCCGGACCTCGGACGGGACCCCGCGGCCCGCCCTGCTGGTGGCGGCCACCATCACGCTGGTCGCGGCGGTGTGGGCGGCCCGGCGCGACGACGGGCTCGACCAGCTGGTGTCGGTGGTGGACGTCGGGGCGCTGGTGGCCTTCACGCTGCTGCACGCCTCGGTGGTGGGCTGGTTCGTGGTCAAACGGCGCGAGGGTCCGCCGAACTGGTGGAAGCACCTGGTGATGCCGGTGCTGGGCGCGGCGGTGACCGTCGCGGTGATCTTCGAGGCCTCGTGGACGGCGCAGCTGGTGGGGGCGGTGTGGCTGGCGGTGGGCCTGGCGGTGCTGTTCGTCCAGCGCGGCCGCCGCGACCTGCCCGGCGACACCGGCCCCGGGGCCTGACGCACTGTCGGCGGCGCCGGATAGCCTGCGTGCATGGGTCTGAATACGTCGGCCGAGGCGCCGCTGCCGGTAGGCCAGGTGTCCCGGCTCATCGGGGGCTGGATCGAGCGGCTCGGCCAGGTGTGGGTGGAGGGGCAGATCACGCAGCTCTCGCGGCGGCCGGGAGCGGGGGTGGTCTTCCTGACGCTGCGCGACCCCTCGCACGACATCTCGGTCAGCGTGACCTGCTTCCGCCAGGTCTTCGACGAGGTCGCCGACGTGGTCTCCGAGGGCGCCCGGGTCGTGCTGCTGGCCAAGCCCGAGTGGTACGCCCCGCGCGGGCAGCTGTCCCTGCGGGCCACGGAGATACGGCCGGTCGGCATCGGGGAGCTCCTCGCCCGGCTGGAGCGCCTCAAGCGGTCCCTGGCCTCCGAGGGGCTCTTCGCGCTGGACCGCAAGAAGCCGCTGCCCTTCCTGCCGCAGCTGATCGGGCTGGTGGTCGGGCGGGCCTCGGCGGCCGAGCGCGATGTCCTGGAGAACGCTCGGCGCCGCTGGCCGGCGGTCCGCTTCGAGGTGCGCAACGTCGCCGTCCAGGGGGTGCACGCGGTGCCCCAGGTGGTCCAGGCGGTCAAGGAGCTCGACGCCCTGGACGAGGTCGACGTGATCATCGTGGCGCGGGGCGGGGGCAGCGTGGAGGACCTGCTGCCGTTCTCCGACGAGGAGGTGGTCCGGGCGGTCGCCGCGGCCCGCACCCCGGTGGTCTCGGCGATCGGCCACGAGCCGGACTCCCCGCTGCTGGACCTGGTCGCGGACGTCCGGGCCTCCACGCCCACGGACGCGGCGAAGAAGGTGGTGCCGGACGTCGGCGAGGAGCTGGAGCGCGTACGCCAGCTGCAGGCGCGGGGGCTGCGCGCGGTGAGCGGGCTGCTCGACCGGGAGGAACGGGGCCTCGCGCACGCCCTGGCCCGGCCGGTCTTCGTCCACCCCCAGCGGATGGTGGAGATCCGCGAGGACGAGCTGGACGCCCTGCTGGCCCGCGCCCGTCGCACGCTGGGACACCTGCTGGACCGGGCCGACTCGGAACTCGCGCACACCCTCGCCCGGGTGGTGGCGCTGTCCCCGGCGGCGACCCTGGAGCGGGGGTACGCCGTGCTGCAGCGGGCCGACGGTCATGTGGTGCGCTCGCCGCAGGAGGTGGGTCCGCACGATGTGCTGCGTGCGCGGGTGGCGGAGGGCACGTTCTCCGTGGAGGTCTCCCCGGCGGACCCGCCGGCCGCTTCGCAATAGCGACACGCGGCCGCAATCACGTGGTCGCACGACACACAGAGGATGGATACGGGAATGGCAGAGGCCGGAACGGCGCTGGGGTACGAGCAGGCCCGCGACGAGCTCATCGAGGTCGTCCGCAAGCTGGAGGCCGGCGGGACCTCGCTGGAGGACTCGCTCGCGCTCTGGGAGCGCGGTGAGGAGCTGGCGAAGGTGTGCCGGCACTGGCTTGAGGGGGCCCGGGCCCGGCTGGACTCGGCGCTCGCGGCACGCGAGCCGGCCGAGGAGGAGTGACCGGGGAGGAGTGACCGGGGAGGAGTGACCGGGGAGGAGTGACCGGGGAGGAGTGACCGGGGAGAGGTGACCTGACCCGGGAGGAGGGGTCGGGGAGTGACCCGAGAAGTGATCCCGATCACCAGAAGGCGGATTTAGTTGAAAATTCATCTACTTCCGCCGTAGAGTCTGGGACATCGCTTCACCTCCGTATGGAAGAAGGCTTTCCGATGTCTCTCGTTCTTGACTCCGCCGCGCAGGACCTGCTGTTCCGCGAGGCCCGCACGGCCAACTCGTTCACCGACGAGCCGGTCACCGAGGAGCAGGTCCAGGCGATATACGACCTGGTGAAGTTCGGTCCCACCGCCTTCAACCAGACCCCGCTGCGCATCACCCTGGTCCGCTCCCCCGAGGCCCGTGAGCGCCTCGTGCAGCACATGGCCAAGGGCAACGACGCCAAGACCGCCACCGCGCCGCTGGTCGCGATCCTCTCCGCGGACAACGAGTTCCACGAGGAGCTCCCGCAGCTGCTCCCGCACTTCCCGCAGGCCAAGGACGCGTTCTTCTCCGAGCGCCCGGTCCGCGAGCAGTCCGCGCTGCTGAACTCCGCGCTGCAGGCCGCGTACTTCATCATCGGCATCCGTGCCGCCGGCCTGGCCGCGGGCCCGATGACCGGCGCCGACTTCGCCGGCATCCAGAAGGAATTCCTGGACGCCGACCACACCCCGATCATGGTCATCAACATCGGCAAGCCGGCCGCCGAGGGTGCCTGGTTCGACCGCTCCCCGCGCCTGGGCTTCGACGAGGTCATCACGACCGTCTGATCGGCTCCGCCGTAGCAGCACACGCAGAAGGGCCGTGCGCCCCGGGATCCCGGGGCGCACGGCCCTTCTCGCGTACACGTTCCACGCGGGTGCGCGGGGCGTGTGCGGGGCGCGTCAGGCGCGACCCGCCCCCACTCGCCCGCGCGCCCGGCCCGCGGCGCCCGCGCTACTTGCCCTGCTTGAACTCCAGCGCCGCCGCCAGCGCGCCGAGCTGGTCGAAGGAGGCCGTGCCGGTCACCACCGTGACGTAGCCCTGCTCCTGCCGCACGAGGGCGTCGTACTTCTCGCCGTCCCAGCGTTCCCAGGTCAGGTCGCCGATCTGCTGCGTCTGCCCGGTGGCCGTCGCGTGCTGGGTGACCTTGGCGAGGTACTTGGCCGAGGTGTCCGTGGACTGCTCCACCGCCGCGTACTGCTGCTCCGGGTCGAGGAAGCCCAGGTGCCAGGCGTTGGCGTTCTTGCGCTCGTACGTCACCGAGGTCGCCCGCCACTGCTCCTGGAGCCCCACGGGGGCCGCCACCGGATACGGGGCCGCGCGCCGGGCCGTCAGGGTCTCCACCCGGTAGTCGACCGTGAGCGTCGGGTCGGCCTTCTCGTCATGCGGGACGAAGAGGTAGATCCCGGCGACGACGATGCCGATCACCCCCAGCGACCGGACCATGTCCCAGACCGTCTGCTTGCCTTTCATACCTGCCACGCGCCCCATCGTCCCGCATCGCGGGGCGGCGATCACCGCCGGGGTCGCGGTGCGGCGCGTGTCGGCGGACCCTGGAGAGTCCTGGAGGAGATCCGGGACGGCCCGGGAGGGCCGCAAGACGTCCGCTCAGGACAATCGACTGACCGATATGCCGCTCATACGTGACCCGCCCTGCTCAATATGTCGACGTACCGATAGAGTTCCAGCACCCTCACTTCCCGGCCGTCGCCGTACAGAAAGGTGCGCTCCGATGACCGAGCACAACCTGCCGCCCCAGCTCGAAGTCTCTCCGGAGGCCCCCGACCGCAACCTCGCACTGGAACTCGTACGGGTCACCGAGGCCGCCGCCATGGCCGCGGGCCGGTGGGTCGGACGCGGCGACAAGATCGGCGCGGACGGTGCCGCGGTCAACGCGATGCGCACCCTGATCTCCACCGTCTCGATGAACGGCGTCGTCGTCATCGGCGAGGGGGAGAAGGACGAGGCCCCCATGCTCTTCAACGGCGAGCGGGTCGGCGACGGCACGGGCGCCGAGGTCGACATCGCCGTGGACCCGATCGACGGCACCACCCTGAACGCCAAGGGCATGCCGAACGCCATCGCCGTCCTGGCGGCCGCCGACCGCGGCACCATGTTCGACCCGTCCGCGGTGTTCTACATGGAGAAGCTGGTCACCGGTCCCGAGGCCGCCGACTTCGTCGACATCAACGCCCCCGTCTCGGTGAACATCCGCCGGGTCGCCAAGGCCAAGAACATGGCCGTCGAGGACGTCACCGTGGTCATCCTGGACCGCCCCCGCCACGAGGGCATCGTCAAGGAGATCCGCGAGACCGGCGCCCGGATCAAGTTCATCTCCGACGGCGACGTCGCCGGCTCGGTCATGGCCGTGCGCGAGGGCACCGGCGTCGACCTGCTCCTGGGCATCGGCGGCACCCCCGAGGGCATCATCTCGGCGTGCGCCATAAAGTGCCTCGGCGGCACCATCCAGGGCAAGCTCTGGCCGAAGGACGAGGCCGAGCGCCGGCGCGCGCTCGATGCCGGTCACGACCTGGACCGCGTCCTGACCACGAACGACCTGGTGTCCGGCGAGAACGTCTTCTTCGTCGCCACCGGCATCACCGACGGCGAGCTGCTGCGCGGTGTCCACTACCGCTCGGAGACCGCGACGACGTCCTCGCTGGTCATGCGCTCGAAGTCGGGCACGATCCGGCAGATCGACTCCACGCACCGCCTGTCGAAGCTGCGCGCGTACAGCGCGATCGACTTCGACCGCGCGCACTAGTCACGGCGTGAGGAAGCGAGAGGGGCGGTCACCGCGTGCGGCGGGACCGCCCCTCTCGCACATCCACGCACGTCCGGCCTCGGTGTCCGACCTCGACCTCCGGCGTCCGGCGCCCCGGCGGTCCGCCACGGGCGGCCCGGGACGGGTTCAGCCCGCCGCGGCGATCGGCCCGGCTCCGGGGGCCTGGCGCAGCTCGGCGGCCCTGCGCCGCATCCGCGCCAGCACCACCCGGCGCTCGGCGGCGGTGAGCCCGCCCCACACCCCGTACGGCTCGGGCTGGAGCAGCGCGTGCTCCCGGCAGGCGACCATCACGGGGCAGCGGGCGCAGACGCGCTTGGCGGCCTCCTCGCGGGAGAGCCGGGCCGCGGTCGGCTCCTTGGACGGCGCGAAGAAGAGCCCCGCCTCGTCCCGGCGGCACACCGCCTCCGCATGCCATGGGCCGTCCTCCGCCCTCGCCGGCACCCGCGGCTTCGGCACGGCCGCCGCGCGCCCCGGAAAACTCTGGACGGCGGCTACCTGCAAGGACTGATGCGGCGGATGCGGCACGGTCTACTCCTGACGACGTATACGTGAGCGAGAGACGACGCACCTGTCCCTACCCGCTGTACGCGCCCCTATGCACCGCGCGCCACGGGCCGCCGGGGGTTCGTCCGAAACGAGACCCCGTCGGGCGGGCCGTCACACCGCGGGTGCGGCCCATCCGGGATCCCGCCCGAGGAAGGCCAGCAGGCGCGCCGCCGCGCCGTGGTCCGCGCCCGGCGCGAGGGGGAGGGCCGGGCCGTAGGCGAAGCCGCGCAGGGGCTCGACGAGGGCGTCGGCGGCCGGGCGCAGGGCGGCGGCCAGCGCGTCGGTCAGGCCCGGCGGGCGGCCCGTAGCGACGGCGATGTCCCAGGCGTGCACGGCGGCGTCGAGGGCGGCCGCGCCGACGGCCGTCTCGGCCGGTACGGAGAAGGGCGGCAGCGGCACGGCCACCTCGGGGTCGCCGGGGGCGACCCCGGCGAAAGCCTCGGCCGCGGCGGCGAGCGCCGGTTCCAGCAGGTCCACCGGGGGGGCCGGCCAGGGTGCCGGAGGGCACGAAGGGGTCCTCGGTGGGCCCGGGCCCACCGGTCAGGCGGGCGGCGTAGGCGAGCTGGTCGCCCGCGGCGTGCTGGAGGACCTGGGTGACGTTCCACCGCGCGCAGGGGGTCGCGCCGCCCCAGCCGTCGACGGGTACCCCCGCGACGGCCTCGCGCAGGGTCGCGTACGCCTGGTCGAGCAGTTCCCACTTGGTTGTCGTCATGGTCGGGACCCTAGGAGGCGTCTTGGCGGTCTGCGGCCGAATTTCGTTGGAACCGCGGCGCGTTGGGCTGTCGGGGCTCGGCCGGCGGCAGCCGGTCGCAGCCGGTTTCAGCCCTCCGTGCGCTTGCGCAGCTTGCGGGCCAGGTCCACCAGGCGGGCGCCGAGCTTGGGCCGCGCCTCGATGTTGCCGAGCAGGGCGAAGCCCCGGACGATCACCACCGGCGCCTGCGGATCGGTCTCGCCGCGGCCCTCGCCGCGCACCTCGAAGTTGCCGAGGACCCCGCTGCCGTAGCCGCGCAGGGTGACGTTCTCCGGGACCAGGACCTCGACGTTGCCGAGGACGCAGGTCACGTTGATCTCGGTGACCTGCTGCTCGAAGACCGCTTCGGTGAGGTCGATGGTGATGTCGCCCATGACCGAGACGGCGCGGGTGTGCGGGCCCGGCCGCCAGCGGCCCTTGCGGGCGGAGCTGCTGCAGACGGCCACTATGGTCTCGGCGGGGCCGCCCGGGGTGGTGGAGGGGGCCGTGTACGCGGGCGAGGCATGGACGCCGCCGGGCGCGGGCAGATCCCGTACGAGCACTTCCAGCTCGCCGACGGTCTTGACCGCGTAGAGCGTGTCCAGGCGGTCGGAATGCTCCTCGGCCGTCAGCCGGCCTTCGGCGAGCGCGTCGCCGAGGATCTGCGCGATCCGGTCCCGGTCCGCGTCGGAGGCGCGCAGCTCGGCGGGGCCGGCGGGCGCGTGGGCGGGTGCGGGGGCGGCGGGGTGCTTTTCCAGGTCCACGACGCCCAGCATAGCCAGACACGATAGATCGCGATACTGCTGAGTGAGCCTTACCTCACAGACACGCCCCCGGGAAGAGGTCCTACGCTGGTTAACCGCGCTGCCAATTGGTCGCCAGCGCCGTCTGCCGAGTGAGGAATGACTGCCGTCATGCCAGAGTTTGCGTACACCGACCTGCTGCCCCTGGGCGAGGACACCACCCCGTACCGGCTGGTGACCGCCGAGGGCGTGTCCACCTTCGAGGCGGACGGCCGTACGTTCCTCAAGGTGGAGCCGGAGGCGCTGCGCAAGCTCGCCGAAGAGGCCATCCACGACATCCAGCACTTCCTGCGCCCCGCGCACCTCGCGCAGCTGCGCCGGATCATCGACGACCCCGAGGCCTCCTCGAACGACAAGTTCGTGGCCCTGGACCTGCTGAAGAACGCGAACATCGCGGCGGCCGGCGTCCTGCCGATGTGCCAGGACACGGGCACGGCGATCGTCATGGGCAAGCGCGGCCAGAACGTGCTGACCGAGGGCGGGGACGAGGCGGCGCTCTCGCGCGGCATCTACGACGCCTACACGCGGCTGAACCTGCGCTACTCGCAGATGGCCCCGCTCACCATGTGGGAGGAGAAGAACACCGGCTCGAACCTGCCCGCGCAGATCGAGCTGTACGCGACCGACGGCGGCGCGTACAAGTTCCTCTTCATGGCCAAGGGTGGCGGCTCGGCCAACAAGTCCTTCCTCTACCAGGAGACGAAGGCGGTCCTCAACGAGGCCTCCATGATGAAGTTCCTGGAGGAGAAGATCCGCTCGCTCGGTACGGCGGCCTGCCCGCCCTACCACCTGGCGATCGTGGTCGGCGGCACCTCCGCCGAGCACGCGCTGAAGACCGCCAAGTACGCCTCGGCGCACTACCTGGACGAGCTGCCCCGCGAGGGCTCCCCGCTGGGCCACGGCTTCCGCGACGAGGCCCTGGAGCAGCAGGTCTTCGAGCTGACCCAGAAGATCGGCATCGGCGCGCAGTTCGGCGGCAAGTACTTCTGCCACGACGTCCGCGTCGTGCGTCTCCCCCGGCACGGCGCCTCCCTGCCGGTCGCCATCGCCGTGTCCTGCTCGGCGGACCGCCAGGCCACCGCGAAGATCACCGCCGAAGGCGTCTTCCTGGAGCAGCTGGAGACGGACCCGGCGCGCTTCCTGCCGGACACCACGGACGAGCACCTGAGCGAGGCCTCGGACGTCGTCTCCATCGATCTGAACCAGCCGATGGACGACATCCTGGCGACGCTGACCGAGCACCCGGTCAAGACCCGGCTGTCACTGACCGGCCCGCTGGTCGTGGCGCGCGACATCGCGCACGCGAAGATCAAGGAGCTGCTGGACTCGGGCGCGCCGATGCCGCAGTACCTGAAGGACCACCCGGTCTACTACGCCGGTCCCGCGAAGACCCCCGAGGGCTACGCGTCGGGCTCCTTCGGCCCGACCACGGCCGGCCGCATGGACTCCTACGTCGAGCAGTTCCAGGCGGCGGGCGGCTCCAAGGTCATGCTGGCCAAGGGCAACCGCTCGCAGCAGGTGACGGACGCGTGCGGTACGCACGGCGGCTTCTACCTGGGCTCGATCGGCGGCCCGGCGGCGCGCCTGGCCCAGGACTGCATCAAGAAGGTCGAGGTCCTGGAGTACGAGGAGCTCGGCATGGAAGCGGTCTGGAAGATCGAGGTGGAGGACTTCCCGGCCTTCATCGTGGTCGACGACAAGGGCAACGACTTCTTCACCTCGCGTGAACCCGAGCAGCCGACGTTCACCAGCATCCCGGTGCGCGGTCCCGGCCTCGGCTGAGCCCGGTAGCAGCACCTGTCGAGAGCCTCTGGCATCCGCCGGGGGCTCTCTGCTTGATGAGTGGTCTCGCGCCCGGCTGGATGCGACCGCGCTCAGTCCAGGGATGCCAACGCACCCGCTACGAGGGAACGTGCCGCAGCGCCCCGCACAGCCCCTTGTGAGAGCCGGTCGAAGGCCCGGGCGTACAGCTCGACCTGACTCGGCTGAGTGAGCGTGGAAGCGGCGTCCAGCGTGTCCGCGTGCACCCTGGCGTCATCGAAGACCGTGAAGGTTGGCATGGGCCATACGGTCCGTTGCGCCGAGAACGGGATGACGCCCACGGCGACGTTCTGGAGATCCATCACCCCGAGCAGGTGACCAAGTTGGGCTGCCATGGTTTCCGGACTGCACATCCGGTACCGCAGTACGGCTTCCTCCAGCACGAAGGAGAACCGTCGGGCACCGCTGCTCAGCACCGCGTTTCGTCGTATGCGGGCCGCCACGGCGTCACTCACATCGTCCGGGGTCCCCCGGAAGCCTGCGATGGACGACAGCAGAGCACTGGCGTATCCAGGTGTCTGGAGGAATCCGGGGATCACGTCCGAGACGTAGACCCGGAACACCTTGGTCTGCTGATACAGGTCCCCCGTGGACTCTTGCAGGCGGCGGAGACCGCTCCGCTGAAGTCGTCTCCACTGAACGTGCGCATCGGCTGATTGTCTGTTTACCGCTATCAGGTCGGGGATCTGACAGTCGGCGGAGCAGGCTCGGCACCACGCCCTGATGTCTGCATCCGAAGGTGGTGTCTTGGCGTTCTCGATCCGGGACGACTTCGACTCCGACCAGCCGCACCTGACGGCCAGCTCCCGCCCGCTGATGCCCGCATCCCTTCGGATCTCGCGCAGACGGCCGGCGAGGTCTTCGCGGGCCTTCTGCACGCTTGAGAACGGGTGTGGGGGCATGGAACTGGCTTTCGTCAGATCTCGTACTGGTGGTGCGGAACCGCTCGCTCCCAGACTGCTTCGAAGGCAGCGGAGCACAGCTTTACGGTCTCCGGGTCGGACATGATCTCGTCCTCGACCACTGCTCCGTCGCCGGAGAAGTGGTGCACACGGAGGAGAGCGCCGTCGAACAGCCAGAAGTCATTTCCCGGCAGGGGGATGCTCGTTGCCCGGCGGCGTGGCAGCCACCGGACTGCCTCGCCCGCCGTGACGTTGGCGTGCGTGACGTAGTGCTCCCAGCGGATGTAATCCGATACCGGCTCGGAGACCACCCGGGCCCGGCGGACAGATACGCCCCGGGCCACAGTGTCCTTGATCAACTGATCGTAGGGATGCCACCAGGACTCGCGGTCCTCCCAGTTGATCCGCTCACCGCGCTTCCACGCCTCGAACCGATCAGTCGGGGCGTAGGAGTCGCGCAGCTCCAGATGGACAGCGGATCGCTCGCACTGGCCAAGCAGCTCAGCGAAGCCGGGCACGCTCGACGGCATCACACGCCTCCCTGATCATCGGGATCATCCGGGCCGGAATCCTCACGATGGCTTCGTTGTCGGGGACCGGCCCGTTCGCCGGACTGCTCGCCTCGCACTCCGCCTGAGTCTTGACGCTCGGCTTCCATCCCTGCAACAAGATCTCCTGAGCTTCCGCGTCCGCCCACACGGTGGGGCAGTGGTCCCGGTCCGTGTTCGGGTCGATGCCGACGAACTGTACGGCCATGGCTGGCTCCCTGGTATAGGTGCTTGCTCGGGCTTGCATGAGCCTCTCCGAACAGCAGATACGGCGTCAATAGCGCTATCAGCCATGCGAATTGGCGTGCAAGGTCATGCAAGTTTGTGGAGTCTCATGCCATCGACTCCCTAGGTTCGTTCCATCGACTTCGGGAGCGATCGGGAGGACGCCATGGCGGGCACCGGGCAGACGGCGGAACAGGCGTGGGAGTACGTGACCTACACGGAGAAGCGTGAGACGTGCCCCGCATGCAAGAAGCCCATCCGGCTCGATCGGCCTGCCCGACGGGGGATGCTCGGGCGGTCGGACGGGAATCCCGCCGTTGCCTACTGGCACACCAGCTGCTTGCCCGAGGGGGCCCGCCGGTGAGACGCGTTCTCCGGTACGCGCAGCATCGGATCATCAGACACCCCGAAGGCCAAGTGAACGTGGCTGCGTCCTGCCAACAGCGTGAATGCTGCTGGCAGTCGTCCGAGAGTTCCGATGTGGCTGACGTCGACCGTCAGTGCATGGCCCACACCGGACTGACCGGGCACGACGCATTCACCCGGAAGTTCACGGACGTGGCACTCGTCCTGCGGGTGGACGAGTGAAAGACGGCGGTGCGCAGCCCTCACGCTTTCGTGCCGTCCTGGTCACCCTCGGGGCGGTCGCGTGGACCCTCACCATGGCGCTCATGGTCGCCCGAGGAGCACGCGCCTGACGGCGCACAGTCCAGCACAGACCCCCGCTCCTCACGGGGCGGGTAGCACGTTCATCAAACCGACTACCAAGGAGGAACCAGTGAGCGGAAAGCACGGCGGCGGTACGGGCAGCGGCCAGGGCGGCAGTCAGCAGGACGACGGCAGCAGCGGGCGCGGACACGGAGGCGGCGGCACCGACACCGGTAGCGGCGGCAACTCCTCCGACGGCTCCGGCCCCGCGAAGAAGTAGGTCGGATGACCGCGCGCACAGACGAGGCGGGCCCCCAGGGGCTCGCCTCCGCGCTCGTCCAGTCGGGCGCTCTGCATTCCGATTGGCTGCCGACATACAAGGCAGTCCCCCGAGACCTGTTCGTGCCCGACCGCATGTGGCCGGGCATCCCTGACGGCACCCGACAGAACCCTTTGGTGGACCGCACCGCGGACCCCGATGCTTGGTTCCGCGCGGTGTTCTCCGACATCCCTCTCACGACGCAGTGGGACGACGGTAACCATGCGGGTGACGGCCTCGGCACGACCCCGAGCAGCTCCAGTTCCCAACCACACATGGTGTTCTCGATGCTGGCCGATCTCGACGTCAGGGACGGGCATCGGGTCCTTGAGATCGGTACGGGTACGGGCTGGAATGCAGGTCTCCTCTCGCACCGGTTAGGGCCCGGGAACGTGGTCTCCATCGAGTTCGACCCCGAGGTAGCCAAGGGTGCGGGCAGAAACCTTCGGGCCGCTGGTCTGTCCCCCCTGGTGATCGTGGGAGACGGCCGGCTGGGTTACGCGGGAAGTGCGCCGTACGACCGCGTCATTGCGACGTGCTCAATCGGTGAGGTTCCCTCCGCATGGGTCGAGCAGACCGTTACCGGCGGGGTCGTCGTCGCCCCCTGGGGGACGGAGTACGGCGGCGAAGCCATCGCCCGCCTGACCGTGAACGGCGACGGCACGGCGAGCGGCCACTTCACCCGCTCCAGCGCCTTCATGCGCCTGCGACAGCAGCGACAGAACAAGCCCCCGCATGACGTGTACCTCAAGGGCCAGGAATGGCCCGCAGACGGCGACAGGAGCACGACGGCGCTCTCCCCCGCCGAGGTCGGCGGATGGTTGGAACAGTTCGTGATCGGGCTCCGCATGCCCGGGGCGTTCTGGACGGTAGAGCGGTACGACGGTGGCGCCTACACGCTGTGGACGTACAGCACCGACAGGAAGTCGTGGGCCTCGGCCGACTACGAGCCGGAGCGGCAGGAGTACGCGGTCGTCCAGTCTGGCCCCCGCAGGCTGTGGGAGGAGACAAAAGCCGCTTACCGCTGGTGGGAAGAGCACGGGCGACCCGGCTTCGATCGGTTCGGTCTGACGGCAGACAGCAATGGCGGACGGGCGTGGCTCGACTCCCCGAACAGCCCCTTATTGGGTCACTACTCTGCATAGCGGAGGGTAAACACAAAAGAACCCCCCCCAGAAGGCACTGGGGGGGTTCTTTTGTGTGAGCGACTGCTATTAGCCGACTGACGCTTCACCACTTGCACGGAAGCAAGTTCGGCGAGGGAAATGCCAGCCGTGCGCGTCGTCAGCTTGAATCCGACCTGATCCGAGTCGAATCGAGGACGGCGCTCGAACGCGATGAATGGAGCCGTTTGAATGGAGAGGGCATGAAGAGCCCCCCGTCGCGTCTAGATGCAACGGGGGTCAGTGGAGCTGCGATGGATCTATCTAGCCACTTCCGCGTGTACACCCTCCTGGCTGGAAGAATGAACTCGACCTCCGGGGAGGTCCATTCGCATCCCTCAGGGACGTGGAGGCCCGTTTCATCGGCGATCTCGGCCACCTCAGGTACACGGACGAGCACGCGTCGGGAACCGTCCTCCGCGCTTCCTACGGTCACGGTAATCGCGTGCCGTTGCAGGAAGACGCGCTTCTGCTCGTCGCCCTTGGTGACCCACTCCTCAGAGTAGGTGCGCCCCGTTTCCTTCCACGCCGGGACACTCTCGGCCGCTTTAATTTCTTCCCTCAGTCGCTCGACCTTCTTCGACTGGAATTCATACCGCCCCCAGTACCGCTCGATCTGAACATCGGTCTTGAGGCGTCCGGCCAGGTAATCAGATTCGAGGCGATCCAAGGTGGCCTCGGCCTCGGAAAGCTCACCCTTGGCCTCACTGACGGAATTTCCGGCACGCTCCATGACAGGCAGCGACCCAAGGGTGAGTTTCACAAACGATCCAACAGTCGTGTCGAGGTCATCCGGCGCGAATAGCGTTTGCCGTCCAGGCGACAGCCCTCGGCTCTTCGCCCTTCGCGATGCGCAGATGATCCCTCCACGTAGGGACACCGCGCTTATTCAGATCAACCGCAATCTTGCAGGAAGACCAGTCACCCTTCAGGCGCTCCACAATCTCGCGGAACAGTTCCGCGTAGGTGGGGTCCTGAACGAGCTTCTTCCCGCCACCTTCCTGCCGCTCGAAGTGGTATCCGAACGGCTCCACACCACCGATCCAAACACCCTTGGCCTTACGAGCTTGAGAGCCCGAGAGCGCGCGGGCGCGGATGGTGTCCAGCTCACCCTCGGCGAAGGCCGCGATGATCTGAGGGAACATCTTCCCCATAGGGGTGCTCATGTCGATGCTCTCGCTGACCGAGACGATTGCCTTGCCGCGCTCACGGCACCAGTCAACGATCTCGGCGAAGTGGCCGGCACGGCGGGAGAGTCGGTCCAGCCTCCGGACAGCCAACACGTCCCACTCGTCTGCACGCTCCGTGAACCAGGGACCGAGGCCGGGACGGGTCTGTAGCGCGAGGGCCTGAGGGCCTCTCCCCCGATCGGGGGAGAGGCCCTCAGGCATATCCACCCATCGGCAGATGGCAGGCCGAAGAGCTCCCGGCGAGGCTGTTCCCGTAGCCGAACGGCACCACTGTCAAAGGGAGTTCACGATGAAGAACCGTAAGCGCGCCCTCGTCCTGGCCGGAACCGCGGCCGCGCTGATGGCGACCCTGATCGCCGCGGCGCCCGCCCCCGCGGCCCCTGCCTCCGCGGCGCCGACCGCGCCGAAGGTCGCCGCGGTGCACGGGGGTGGCACGATCCGCTACCCCTATGTGCCCGCGTCGCACGACATCCGCTTCACGGTCGACGCCGAGGCCGCCCCGTGGAGCAGGCCCTTCCCCGCGCCGGGCGGGGAGCAGGGCATGCCGGTCGACGCGCGCGGCAAGGTGACGATCTACCACGCGATGCCGGACGGGAACTTCACCGCGGTCGGCGAGGCGGAGGTGGACTGCCTGGTCACCGGCGGCCGGACGGCCACGGTCACCGCGGTGGTCACCTCCTCGAACGTCGGCTGGGAGGGCAAGCGGATCGGGATCAGCGTCCAGGACGGGGAACGCGGCGGCCCGGACCGGTTGGGCTTCTCGTGGGGCATCGCCAACGTCGACGTGGGGTCCGACGGGTCGGTGTCCGAGCCCCGTGTGGGCACGTGCATGGCCCCGGCCCCCTTCACCGAGGTCACCAAGGGCGGGTTCAAGGTCACCCCGGCGCCGCTGTCCCCGCGGCCGTCCACCCCGTGATCAGCCGCGTGATCAGCTCCGCCTCGACCGGGGTGGCCCGGTAGCCGTCCCGTACGGCGGCGTGCAGCTGCGCCAGGGGCAGTCCGAGCACCTTCCGGACGGCCCTGAGGGCGGGCACGCCGCCGCCCCGGAGGTCCACGAGAACGGTCCCCTCGGCCGCGACGACGGCCGCGCGGACGTCACCGGGCGCCGGCCCCCGCCCTTCGTCGCGCCCACAGGTGTCGGGGGCCCCGAAGGCGCAGGTGTCGCACTCCCACTCGGCTCGCCAACAGAGCTCGTCCCGGTCGATCAGCTGCCACGCGTGGAACACGCAGCGCCGGCACGGCTCGCAGGGCAGGGACATCGTCGTCGGCTCGGGCATGACGTCACCCTGCCCGCCCGTACGGGGCTCCGCATCCGGTTAACGTCGGGGACACAGCTGCACGCCTGCACGTTCACCCCGGTTTGCAAGGATTTCCGTATGACTGCCGCATCCTCCCTCCGCACCGCCCGCGCCGTCCGGGTCGTCGCCCACCGCGGGGCCTCCCACGAGCACCCCGAGCACACCCTCGCCGCCTACCGGCAGGCCATCGCCGACGGGGCCGACGCGCTCGAATGCGATGTACGGCTGACCGCCGACCACAAGCTGGTGTGCGTGCACGACCGGCGCGTGGAGCGGACCTCCGACGGGCGCGGGGTGGTCTCCGAGATGACCTACGCACAGCTGTCCGCGCTCGACTTCGGGGCGTGGAAGGGGGCCGGGCACACGGGGGCCCGGGTGCTGCTCTTCGAGGATCTGCTCCGGGAGGCGCTGGCCGCGCCCCGGCCGGTCGGGCTCGCCGTCGAGACCAAGCACCCGACCCGGGCCGGCGGCCGGCTGGAGGTCGAGCTGGCGCGGATGCTCCGGGAGTACGGGCTGGCCGACGGGGCGGCCGGGCTGGTCGAGGTGATGAGCTTCTCGCGCGGCGCGCTGACCCGGCTGCACCGGCTCGTGCCCGGCCTGCCCGCCGTCTACCTGATGGAGCGGCGGCTGCGGCCGGTGCGCCCGCCCTACGCGACCCACGCGGGCCCGGGCATCGACCTCGTACGCCGGGACCCGGGGCTGGTGGCCCGGCTGAAGGCGAAGGGGCTGTCGGTGCGGGTGTGGACGGTGGACGAGCCGCAGGACGTGGAGCTGTGCCTGCGGCTCGGCGTGGACACGATCATCACCAACCGGCCCAGGCAGGTGCGGGAGCAGTTGGAGGGCCGCTGACGCGGGGTGCGTCGGCGGGACCGGTCAGGCCCGCTGCCCCGCGGTGCGCGAGGACCTCGACGAGGAGCCGGCGCGTACGGCGCCCACCCCGCAGGCGGCGACGCCCGCCAGCGCGATCACGATCAGGGGGTTGGTCCACACCGGGACGAGCTCGACGCTGGTGCCGTCGGGGAAGTCGCACACCTTCGACAGGGGGAAGCTCCGCGAGGTGATCTTCATGTCGCCGTCGGGTGTCCGGTAGGACCGGGGGCCGAACTGTGCGGCGCGTTCTTCGAGGCAGGGCCGCGTGGGGCGGGAGTCGATCCCGCTGAGGCCGCCCAGCGCGAAGGCGAGGACCGCGGCGCACATGCAGGCGACGGCTCCTTCCACCCAGGGGCCGACGGCGCCGCGGCTCATGCCCGGCCTTCGGGTCGCCAGCAGGTGCACCACCTTGACGAGGAGGAAGCCGGCGGCCGGGATGGCCACCAGGACGGCGGCGACTGCTACGAGGATCGGACTCACCCTTACATGGATACGAGGCATCGGGCCGGCGCCCGCCGGAGGCCCGGGTGCCACGGTCACCCTGCCACAACACCCCCTCCGATCAGCGGACATGTGTTCTCCGAACGCGAGAGCGTCGCGTGCCGCACGACGCCCGTCATGGCAACACCCGGCCGGGGTGCGCCGGCCGGGCGTGGGGGGTCTGCGGGTGCGGGGCGGTTATGCGAAGCGCTGGTTGGTGGACCCGTTGCAGGTCTGCAGGCGCAGCGGCTCGTGGGCGGCGGCCACCGTCAGGCACATGCCCGGGGCGGCGGCGGGGCGCAGGGTGGCGCCGTCGCGGACGAACTGCTGGTTGGCGCCGCCGTGGCAGTTCCAGATGATCAGGCCGGTGCCGGAGCCGTAGTGGGCGCCGGGGGCGTCGAGGCAGCGGTCCTGGGTCAGTTCGATGTGGACGGACCTGCGGACGCTGTCGTACCACCAGCCCTGGTTGCGGCCGCCGTGGCAGTCCCATCCGACGATCTTGGTCTCGTTCGCGCTGGAGCCGCCGAAGGAGTCGAGGCAGTTCCCGGTCGCCTCGTTCTTGAGGGCCTTGAACTTGTCGTCCCAGGCTCCGGCCTGCAGGACGGGGGTCCCGGTGCTCGCGGGGTCGGCGCAGGAGGCCTCGCGCAGGCCCGAGTTGTAGAGCTGTGTCAGACAGGACGCGAAGGCGCCGTGGCCGCGATAGTTGGGGTGGAAGGACTGGCGGGCGGTGTTCTCGTCCCACGGGAAGTGGTCCCCGAGGTCCAGGTAGAGGCCGCGGGCCCAGGTGTCCTCCATGCAGACCTCGTGGCCGTGGAAGAGCCGCGAGTTGTCCAGGTAGAGGGCGCCGGAGGCGAGGGCGGCCGCGCGCATGCCCTTCTCGAAGGTGGGCACCGCGTGGTTGCGGCCCCAGGCCGCGTCGGAGTCGTAGCCGGCGCAGCCGCCGGGGAGCTTGCCGGGGAAGTTCGGGTTGTCGTAGAAGTCGGGGCCGATGGGGCTGGGGTAGCCCATCACGACGAGCTTGTAGTCGGAGTCGGCGTAACCGGCGTCGCGCATGACGGTCCTGAGGTCCGCGACCGTGGCCTCGACCTTGGGCTTCAGGCCGTCGACGCGGGCCTGCCAGCCGGGCCCGTACTTGGGCTCGCAGGTGCCCTGGCCGAGCACCCAGCGGGTCACGCAGTCGGTCATGACCGGGCCGAACTGGAGGTCGTCGTTGGCGCCGGCGACCAGCAGCACCATCTTGATCTTCGTGTTGCGCGCCTTGACGGCCAGGTTGTCGCTCTGCACCAGCTCGTCGGCGTACTGCTTGCTGCCGCCGATCCTGATGTTGCCGGTGTAGCCGCCGGAGCAGGCGACGTTGAAGGTCAGGTCGGCGGGTATGCCGGTGCGGTGGATCGCCGAGTCCGGCGAACGGTGGCACTGGTTGCTCGGCGTGTTGGTCGCGGGGTCGTAGGTGCCGATGCCTTCGCCCGAAATCTCGCTGTCGCCCAGCGAGATCAGGCCGGTTTTGCGTTCGTTCAGCGGGCGGACGGCCGGGTCGCCGTAGATCTTGGTGGCCTCCGCGGCCCGGATGGCCTCCAGCTCGGGCGACAGCGGCACGGCGACGGCCCCGGAGGTGGGCGCCGCCTGGGCCATGGGGGTGATGGCGGTGACACCCCCCAGGGCGGCCGCGACCGCCGCGACGGCGGCGAAGGTAGATCTGAGCATGGGTCTCGTACGGGCACGTGCCATGGAACGCCTCCCCGGATCTGGGTGTTACCCCCGGTATTTACTGGCCGGTAGGGGAGTTGGGAACACTTCGAACAAGACAATTGCTCAACTTTTTGAGGAGGCCATGAACATGACGGATGACCAGCAGGCCGAGACGTTCCGGATCGAGCACGACTCCATGGGCGACGTACGGGTGCCCCGGCACGCCAAATGGCGCGCCCAGACCCAGCGCGCGGTGGAGAACTTCCCCATCTCCGGGCAGCGGTTGGAGCGCGCCCACATCGAGGCACTCGCCCGGATCAAGGCCGCCGCCGCGGTGGTGAACGCGAAGCTCGGCGTGGTGGACCAGGACATCGCCGACGCCATCCGCTCCGCCGCCGCCGAGGTCGCGGACGGCCGCTGGGACGACCACTTCCCCGTGGACGTCTTCCAGACCGGCTCCGGCACCTCGTCCAACATGAACACCAACGAGGTGATCGCCACCCTCGCCACCGAGCGCCTGGGCCGCGAGGTCCACCCCAACGACCACGTCAACGCCTCGCAGAGCTCCAACGACGTGTTCCCTTCGTCCATCCACATCGCCGCCACCGCCGCCGTGACCGGCGAGCTGATCCCGGCCCTGGAACACCTGGCGGCGGCACTGGAGCTCAAGGCCGCCGAGTTCGCGCAGGTCGTCAAGGCCGGGCGCACCCACCTGATGGACGCCACCCCGGTCACCCTCGGCCAGGAGTTCGGCGGGTACGCCGCCCAGATCCGCTACGGCGTCGAGCGACTGCGGGCGGCCCTGCCGCGGCTGGCCGAGCTGCCGCTGGGCGGCACCGCGGTGGGCACCGGCATCAACACCCCGCCCGGGTTCTCCGCCGCGGTGATCGCCGAGGTCGCCGACGCGACCGGACTCCCGCTGACCGAGGCCCGCGACCACTTCGAGGCGCAGGGGGCCCGGGACGCCCTCGTGGAAACCTCCGGAATGCTGCGCACGATCGCCGTGTCCCTCACCAAAATCTCCAACGACCTTCGCTGGATGGCTTCCGGGCCGCGCACCGGTTTGGCCGAAATCAATCTCCCGGATCTCCAGCCGGGCTCCTCGATCATGCCCGGGAAGGTCAATCCGGTGGTCCCGGAAGCCGTCCTGATGGTCGCCGCTCAGGTCATGGGGAACGACGCGGCCGTCGCCGTGGCGGGCGCGGCCGGCAACTTCGAGCTCAATGTGATGCTCCCGGTGATGGCCAGGAACCTCCTCGAATCGATCCGGCTGCTCGGCAGCGCGAGCCGCCTGCTGGCCGACCGCACGGTCGACGGAATCACCGCGAACGAAGCCCGGGCCAGGGAATACGCCGAGTCCTCGCCCTCCGTGGTCACCCCGCTCAACCGTTACATCGGCTACGAGGAGGCCGCCAAGGTCGCCAAGAGGTCCCTCGCCGAGCGCAAGACGATCAGGGAGGTCGTCCTGGAGTCCGGTTACGTGGAGCGCGGCGCCCTCACCCTGGAGCAACTCGACGAAGCCCTCGACGTGCTGCGCATGACGCATCCCTGACCGTCCGACCACCCACTCGGGCGGGGGCCTGATTCGGTCGATTCTCATCACCGAACCCACCGGTGACCTGCGCCGCAGCGGGCGCGGCGACCCCCGCCCTAAGATCTGCGCATGACAGGTACTTTCAAGCCCGGGAACTCCGCGGCGCGGAGCGCGCCGCGGAGCCCCGCGCAGGGCCCGCGCTGGGCGCCCGGGGAGCAGATCCTGTGGCGCTACCGCGACCACGCCCCGGGGCTGAAGGGCCCGGTCCACATCTGCCGCCCGGTGACCGTGGTCCAAGACACGGACGAGCTGCTGGCGGTGTGGATGGCCCCCGGCACCGAATGCGTCAAGCCGGTGCTCGCCGACGGCACCTCCGTCCACGAGGAACCGCTCGCCACCCGCTACACGGCGCCGCGGACCACCGTACGGTCACGCTGGTTCGGCGCCGGTGTCCTGAAACTGGCCCGGCCCGGGGACTCCTGGTCGGTGTGGCTGTTCTGGGGCCCCGACTGGCAGTTCAAGAACTGGTACGTGAACCTGGAGGAGCCGCGCTCGCGCTGGGCCGGCGGGGTGGACTCCGTGGACCACTTCCTGGACATCGCCGTCCACCCGGACCGCAGTTGGAACTGGCTGGACGAGGACGAGTTCGCGCAGGCGCAGCGGTGCGGCCTGATGGACCGTGAGCAGGCCGATCGGGTACGGGAGGCCGGCCGCGCGGCCCTCGAGGTGATCAAGGAATGGGGAGCCCCGTTCTCCGGCGGCTGGGAGGACTGGCGGCCGGATCCGGCCTGGACGATTCCGGCCCTTCCGGAGGACTGGGACCGCACCTCGGCGCATATGACCTCATGAGACCCTTGATGCGCCCCCAGGGTGCAAACGTAGGATCGTCCTCCACGAGATCACGCGCGCGGGACGGTGCGGTCGCCGCATCATTGTGCAAGTGTCCCTCAACACACGGGATGTGACCGGAGGTCAAACGCACGACGAGAGACGACGAGGGGGCGGGGTCCGTCAGGGGCACCTCCCGGCCGGAGGTCGGGAGAGAAGTTTGGGGCAGGAACCTCGGGGTGATGGTGCCCGGGCCGCTGAGCGGGTATACCGCGACTGACCGAGTTGAGTGCAGCGCACATCGAGCGCAAACGGACGGAAATCCACGCGTGACGGAGTACCCCACCTCCCAGGAGGGCCCGCAGCCCGTCGCCTCCGGCGGAGGTACGGACGAGGCCGGCCACGGCAAGGCGCCCATCGCCGCCACCGAGGCCGTACGCACGCATGCGCCGGGCACGGGCGCGGAGCCCGGCGGCAGTGCCGCCGCGGCCTCCGACGCGCGCGCGGCCCGCTCGGCGGCCGGTCTCCCCCGGCCCCGCGGCGCCGCG